>JAIVHC010000148.1 GCA_020201305.1 Geobacteraceae bacterium | reverse complement strand
ATCCGCGCCAGGGTGTTCCCGCTGTTGTACCAGTCATCCGCAGTATTGGCAGGCTTCCACGCCTCAAGGGCTTCGGCGTATTTCCCCTGGCGATAGAGTGCGCTCGCGCGCCAGCGGTTATCCTCAAAGGTGTCCCCGGCAGCCTCAAAATCATGTGCACTGAAATGCTGTGCTCCGCGTTGATCCGCGTTGCGCCACAAGAAGTCCCATGCTGCAGTGCTTTCATTAGCAGCATGCAGACCCTGAGGTAACAATAGAAGGAGCGGGAGGCACGGGAGGAGCCAGCCGCGCCAGAAGACGAGGGCTACCAGCAGAGCCAGGGGCCAGAGCAGCCACACCCCGGCATCATGCCACACCTGCCCCATGGGGCTGGATTGGTGTGCGTCCGGATTGTCCGCGGCTTTTCCCCGCGGCAGCAGGGCATCAAAGGCGGAATCCTCGAGTTTCAGGCGCTGATACGCTCCCCCACCGGCTGCGGCAAGCTGCTTCAGCCCCTCCTCGTTTAACGCGGGCAGAACGATATTTCCGCCATCATCCTTTACAAACCCACCATCGGGAAGCGGCACCGGCGCGCCCTCTTCGGTACCCAAACCAAGAACACTTACCCGATATCCCTGCTTCCGCACCTTGCGTGCGGCATCAGCATAATCCGCAGGTGCGTCTTCATCCGTTATCAACAACAACGTACCGCGATCCTGCCCTGCCTGGTGCAACAACTGCGCTCCCTTCTGCAGTGCGAGTGCGGGGTTACTTCCAGCTACGGGCATGATGTCGGGATCGAGACTCTTCAACTGCGCGGCTATGGTGCGGGTGTCATTGGTGAGCGGGGTTACGCTATAGGCCTGCGCGGCAAATACCACCAGGGCGGTGTAGCCCTCGTGGCGCTGTTGCAGCAGATCGGCAATCTTCAGGCGTGCCTGCACCAGGCGGCTCGGCTTTACATCGGTAGCATACATGGATGCAGACAGGTCGAGGACAATAACCACCGCAGAGGTGCGACTGAAGAGGGGCTGCTCCACCCGCTTCCAGGTAGGCCCCGCGAGGGCC
>JAIVHC010000207.1 GCA_020201305.1 Geobacteraceae bacterium | reverse complement strand
AAGAAGGAGTGATTAATTTTTCCACTAATAATGACGAACAGGGAGAGACGCTGGCTCTAGGTGCAGAAGGTTGTACTGGATGCCACATCAATAGTGAAGAACCGTTAGTTGAAATTCCTTCGTCAGCACGTGGACGTACCTTTGAAGATGAGAACGGGGAGGCGTTTCTCGGCGTAACCAAGCCTATTTACAATGACCCGTCCTGCTTTAATGCCGCGTGCCACGTCCATCCTCCGGATAAGGAACTTCTGGGTATCCTGGATGTGCAGATATCCTTGAAAAAGCGCATGCAACAGGTAGACGCGTTTAAGAACTTCTTTATTGTGCTGGTGTGCGTATTGCTTATTCTGTTATTTATGGCGCTTCTGGTCCTCACAAAGCGCTTTATCATTGATCCGGTACAGCGAATCATTGCACATCACCGCCGGATTGCTTCCGGCGATCTGGAAGGGCAAGTAGAGGTCAAATCCATGGATGAGTTGGGCCTACTCGCTGCAGGGGCGAATGAAATGACCGAGAGTCTGCGCCAGTCACAGCAGGAGGTGCAGGCCTGGTCCAACACCCTGGAAGATAAAGTGCAGGAGCGAACCAGGCAAATCAGAGAAATGCAGGGAACTCTGGCACGCTCCGAACGTCTGGCTTCGCTGGGGAAATTGGTGGCCGGCATTGCACATGAGATTAACAACCCTCTGACCGGGATTCTCACCTATTCATCTATGGCCGAGGAGCGCGAGGATATCGACCCGCAGTTGCGCAAGGACCTCCAGACTATTACCCATGAGACACAGCGCTGTGCGGAAATTGTGCGCGGCCTGCTCGATTTCGGGCGCGAATCGATCCCGAGTAAAAGACATACCGCTGTAGATGCTCTTATAGACAAAACCCTGGCATTAGTGGAGCATCAGACTATTTTTCAGGATATCCACATAAATCGCAATTATGCTGAGGGGATGCCGGAACTTGAAGTGGATCCCAATCAGATTGAACAGGTGTTTATGAATATGTTTCTAAACTCCGCACACGCGATGCCTGAGGGTGGTGAGCTCAATATTGATACCTGGCAGGACGGGGATAAGATGATGATTGCCATCTCCGACAGCGGTAGCGGCATATCACCTGAAAATATGGCTAAAATATTTGATCCGTTTTTTTCCACCAAGGATCAGCAGGGTACCGGGTTAGGGCTTTCGGTATCCTATGGTATAGTAAAGAATCACGGAGGTGCGATTGAGGTTGAGAGCACCGAAGGGGTAGGGACGCGCTTTTTAATCAGTCTTCCCCTGGGGGATTTGTTGAGCTAGGAGCCAGGGTTATTCACCAAACTTATTATCGCGTGCGGTAATCCCCAGCTTTTTCATCATGGCCTGAAAGTTAGGACGCTGCATCCCCACATCTTCAGCAGATCTGGTGATATTCCAGTCGTTGCGCTTCAGTGCCTCAAGGATAAAGCTGCGTTCTGCAGGTAGGACAGCTTCTTCACGCAGGCGACGCTTGATCTCCTTGAGCTCTTCAGCGCTTTGGGGCACATATTGACCTCGGCTAATGTTTTCAGAGAGCTCATCATCAATCACGCCCATATCTGCAGGTATAATGATGTCCCCATCGCACAAAACTACCGCGCGCTCAAGCATGTGCTCGAGTTCGCGTACGTTGCCGGGGAAGTCTTGCTGTTCAAGCATCGCCATCGCTGCCGGACTAACCCCTTTAACCTCTTTTCCGATTTCACTCGCGAACTTGCGGAGGAAAAAACCCACCAGGAGGGGAAGGTCCCCTTTGCGATCACGCAGTGGGGGGAGTTCAATGGGGATAGTGTTGAGGCGGAAGTACAGATCCTCGCGGAATTCTCCCGTGTCGGCCAGGGTGCGCAGGTTTTTATTGCTTGCGGATATGAGGCGGATATCAATGGGTACGGGTTTGGTCCCCCCTATGGGAGTAACCTCGCGCTCCTGAATAACGCGCAGAAGCTTTGCCTGGGTGGTAAGGCTGATGTTGGATATTTCATCCAGAAACAGGGTGCCGCCATCTGCGATTTTAAACAAGCCTACTTTAGTGCGCATCGCCCCTGTGAATGAGCCTTTTTCATGTCCGAAGAGCTCACTCTCCAGCAAACTTTCGGCCAGAGCGGTGCAATCCACTGCTACAAAGGGTTTGTCCTTACGCTGGCTGTGATCGTGGATGGAACGTGCTACCAGTTCCTTACCCGTCCCGCTTTCCCCGCTGATCAGCACGGTGCTGTCTGTCGGTGCAACCTGAATTATACGGTTGAATACCTTTTGCATTGCGGTGCTGTTGCCGATAAAGCGATCAAAGCCGTTGTCTTCGGCATTTTGTGTCCACGTTTCCGCTTCCGATATCCTGCTGTGATCCAGGGCTTTTGTTACCAACTCCTTGACTTGTTTCGGGGTGAAGGGTTTGGAAAGGTAGTCAAACGCACCCTGCTTTATCGCATCTACTGCGGTTTCTACTGTCGCATACCCGGTAATAATAATTATCGGAACCTTGGGCTGCAGAATCTTAATAGACTTTAGGACCTCAATCCCGTTCATACCCGGCATTTTCAGGTCGGTAATAACCAGATTGAAGGATTCTTCCTGAACTTTTTCCAGTGCAGCGTGTCCACTGCTTACACACGTGGCCTTGTGCCCATCACTTTCAAGGATGCGGCGCAGTGCTTCGCGGATAACAGCTTCATCGTCAACGACCAAAATGCGCGATTGTGACATTTAAGCAAGCCCTCTTGAATCTAATTCGGTTTAAACCTGTCGAGTCCGTGCAGTAGATACAGGCACGTACGTTTCATAGCGGGGAAGGGTGCCCCGCTGCCGGATATTGCGTGGTGGGTACTTTTTTGTATGTATTAAGTATACAGTATGCACGGTTTTAGTGTTCTGCAGGGGGAGTTATTTTAATATAGCTTTGTTATTTCAGTATGTTATATTTTTATGCCCTCTTCGCGCTTCCATGTTGACAAAGCTATAGCCAGGCTAACAATATAGAGAGGATTGCAGTTCACGGTCAGTTGACCATTTCCGCAGGAGATGGTCTTGAATACATGGGGGTCGACATGTGTCGACTATTATTTAATGAATCCTTTGGATTGTTTGGTATGAAGGAAGGAGCTGCGGTACGAAGATGAGACAGATTATGTTATGTAGTGCTGTTGTGATGCTTCTTACGGCATGGAGCGGTACCGGCCTGTGGGCCATGGAAACCGCCGATTGTCTGGGGTGTCATAACTATGCCGATGAAGTTGGAGAGATGAATCATGTGGACGAAGTCAAGTTTATGGCTACGGCACATGCTGCCATGGGGTGTGAATCTTGTCATGCGGTGACTGAAGAGCATCCGTTTGATGCCGAGACGGCAGCTGTGGTTTCATCTTGTGAAGATTGTCATGTCTCCATTCACGAGACCTACTCATCCAGTGTACATGGAGATAGTGCCCGTTGTGTGGACTGTCACAATCCGCACCAGGCGTATGCGCCGGTGAGTCTGTCCGGACGCCAGATGAATGATTCGTGTGATATGTGTCATCCGATGACTCAGATGGAGGAGGTGCATTCGCGCTGGTTGCCGGAGACCGGTATCCATCTCGATGCAGTGCCCTGTGTAACCTGCCACAGTTCTTCAGATGATTTTGCTATCACACTGTATCTGCGCCATCGGGATCGTCCATACACGGACTATGAGTTGGCGAGCTATGCGGCGTTGCAGGAGCAGACCGGTACCGAAAATATCGCATCTATTATAGATGCCGATGCGAGTGGGGATATTTCGATAGATGAACTGAACGAGTTTTACGCTGATAATGGATCACACCGGATGCGTCTCTGGGCCATGATGACCCCGGAGACAGTAGAACATAACTTTACCACCTTTGATAATCGCTGGGATTGCACTTACTGCCATGCAGCAGGACCGGAAAATATGCAGGAATCCTATGTGGCGCTGCCACAGGAAGATGGTACCTATCGACGTCTGCCACTGGAAAAAGGGGCAACTCTTAATGCCCTGTTCGGTACCCCGGATTTCTATATGGTAGGCGCAACCCGAAGCCGAACCCTTGATATCATCGGATTTCTGATTATCCTGGGGGGCTTCGCAATGCCTATTGGGCACGGTACCTTGCGTTTTCTGACACGTAAAAATCGCAGAAAGGATCACTAGGGTTATGGCTATGCAAGAACGTGTATATTTGACACCCACTCCGGTTCGGATCTGGCACTGGTTGAATGCGCTGGGTTTTGTTACTCTGATAGCTTCGGGAGTGCAGATTCGTTTCCCGGATTACATCAATATTTTCGGTACTTACCGTGCCGCTGTAAGTTTGCACCACACCGCTGGAATTGTGGTTGCAGTTTCATTTTTGCTCTGGTTGTTTTACTACGCTGTAATTGCAAAAATGCTTATAAAGTTGTATGTCCCGACCGCGGAAGATCTTAAGCAGGGGGCGGTGAAACAGGCTCTGTACTATTTTTTCTATTTCTTTACCGGTACCAGAGAGAACCCGCATCATGAATCACCCACAAATAAATTCAACCCCATGCAAAAAGGGGCGTACGTGGTGATTATGATGGTATTGGTACCTTTGGTGATTATAACCGGACTTATTCTCTTGAACATGCAGCCGCTCCACAATCTCCTGGTAGCCGTAGGAGGAGTGCGCGTTGTTGCAGGAGTCCATTTCCTCCTTGCATGCGCTCTTACTGCATTTATTCCTACCCATTTCTATCTGGCCACCCTTGGGCATACCCCGTTTGCGCATTTCAAGCCCATGTGGACCGGTTGGGAAGAGCATGAAGATCATTAATTCGCGAATCTGTACATATAGGTAGAATCCATGGCAGCGGAGCCTTATGCTCCGCTGCATAAAATCACAATGGAGGGCAGCACATGTCACAACCTCTGGCAAAAAAGACACTCGTGCCGGTCGCCATACTTATGACCGCATTTGTAACCCTGTGTTTTGTTATGCTCTACGGTTACATCCGCAGTCTGGTATATGATGCTGCCGAAGAACGTACATCCTGCATGTCCAAAACCCTGGTGCGTTCCACCTCCTACGACATGCTGAAAGGCGACCACATGGCGCTGAGCCATCTGGTGAGCAATATGGGGGAGAATCCGGATATTGAGCACTTGCGCATCTTTGACAAGCAGGGAACGGTAAAGTTTGCCTGTGACAGTGAAGAGATCGGGATGACGCTGGATCTGGAATCGGAAAGCTGCAACCTGTGTCACAACGAGGCGGTAGTGCTGGAGCCTTCTACCGATGAGCGTATTCGCTATTTCGATAATCCCTCCGGACAGGAAGTCTTAGGTATGACTGTGCCTATCCAGAATCAGGAGGGTTGTGTTACAGCACAGTGCCATCCGGGGGCAGAAGAGATTGCCCTTCTGGGGACGGTGGACGTGGGGATGTCCACGGAAGGACTGCAAAATTCTCTGGGGCGTATCTTGAAGATGCTTGTCGGGGTTTGGTTTCTGGTTGTGGTGCTCGCGATAGGGTTGCTATCTGTGGTAATTCAGCGTAATGTTCTGCTTCCGGTTAATCGGCTTATTGAGTATGCCAAACAGGTGGATAATGGTGTTGTTGACGATGATCGCCAGCCTGATGACTGTTATGAGTTTCGCTATCTCGCCAGTCTGATTCGTCGCCTGGGGATACATTTGCGCGACGCGAAAAAGAAATAACAACCAAGGGCCGTCATGTGGGCCTTGGCCCGGATAGAGAATTGTCTCACGCGCGAGGAATTGCCAGATGTCACAATCTTCCCAGTTTGAAGACAACGCTGAACTGCGCCAGCCGGAGCAGCGTCTGGCGCGGATTCAGGCGCATATTGAAGATCTGCACCGCCTCGCCCATAGAGGGCTGTTGGGACTTGCGCTGTTCGCTCTTGTGAGTCTGGTTGCGGTTTATTTCCAGGATAGTAACATTATGCTGTACCTGTCGCCGCAGACCCGCGATTTGTTGGGTAAGCCCCCCTCTCCAGCAATGATAAACATAGCTCTGGCCGTTTACAGTTTCTCTGCCCTTATCCTTGGCATTGGCCGTCTTACCGATCAGGATGAACGTTACAGGGGTTGGAGCCACATAGGTTATCTGACAGTATTCTATATTTTCTATGCCTTCGCCAACGCTCTGGCAGTTAACGTTGTAGCGGTGATTATCTCCGGCTGTACCATTCTGGGTTTGGAGTATTACAGCACCTGGAGCAGCGCACGCAGTGCTATCGAGCGCGAAGAAGAGATAATGCAGCGCCTGAAGCGACAGATTGACAGGTAGGGGGAGCATCTTTCTTACCAGGCTCCTAGAGCCTCAGGTTGCAGTGGCGGCAGCGGCGCCCCCAGGAAGTGCTGATGCCACGCATATGAAACAACTGCTTGCAGCGAGGGCAGCGACTGAAGCTTACCATAACCCCGCCCGCCCCAGCACCGATCAACCAGATGATCGCAACCACAATTGCTGTGGGTTGACCGTTGCCGACGGTAAATGCTAACACAATAGCCGGGATGTACGAGGCAAATACAAACCACAGGAACATGCGTTTTTTGCGGATTGTACTCAACTGGCGGGTATATTCAGATGGAGAATTTTCTTCCATATCCGTCTCCTGTGTTAAGTAGATAGAATAGTTCGTAGCACACGCATCCCGGATTAGAGAAATGCTTTGTACGATTCTTATATCGTGGGATGTGCTCTTTTAAGATGTAGCAGAACTGTTAACGTTGTTCCAGTTCATTTTCGGTTTATGTGGCCCGACGTTTGGGCTTGTGAGTACTGGAGTCGAAAATCTCTCGCATAGTGTATATATGGAGTTGAAACATGTTGCGTATTAGTGTTCTCACGTTTTTAATTTTGTTGGCACATGCATCTATATGCCTTGCTGGCTTTAATCTCAAGGCTGATGGTGCGGGTATCCTGGCATGGTCTTTTGTTGGATTTGTGGCGTTGTTTGTGGTTTCGCAAATGATTCCAGCGTGTATTAAGTGTGTCGAATTGATACGCGAGGGGCTACGCGATTTTGTCGCCTGGAAAATCAGATAAGCAGATTTGCGCTCAGAATCAGAAACTGTGAAGAGTTTAACTTAAGCCGGAGTTTTCCGGCTTTTTTGTTGCAATCCCGCAGCATTTCTTAAGTTGTCCACAACTCCTGCCACAGGCTTTTAAACAATATATGGTGTGACTTTCGCGAAAAATAACTATATATAGTGGTCTCGGTGCTTTACTTCTCCTTTGTCTCTTGCTACATTCATCGCGTTATAGATTGTAAAAAATGTGTAACTATTCACTACCACTACCGATACAAGGGGCTTGTGGTACCCATGGAAAGGGCGTCTGTCGCCATGGACGGCGACAGTCGAACGGCCATGGACGGCGCAAAGTGTCCCTTGGAATGGGTGCCATAAGCCC
>JAIVHC010000206.1 GCA_020201305.1 Geobacteraceae bacterium | reverse complement strand
ATAACGACCAGATCAGCCTGCAATTTTGTCGCTAAAGGCAAGATTACTTTTTTAGCAGGCCCCTCGGGTAGATGGAAGCTGAGATCAAGACGGGCATAGGATTCCTTGCTAAGCCAACCGCGCAATTCTTCAGCTAGCTGGTATAGTTTCTCCCGCTGACGATCCTGGGTATTCTCAACGTAATCATTCATCCCTTCAGATGACATGCCACCGCGAGACAATATAGTCCTTTCAGCATAGGCCTCCCACGCATGAACCAGATGCAACGATGCTATGTCGGAAAGCGCCAGTGACGCGGACAGTTCCAGAATCTCGCGGTTTAATTCATGCTCGAAAGGGGGCGGAGCCAGGAGGTCGAAATCGACTGTTGCTAGGATGTTGTTGAAGGTTGGTCGCGCTGTTGGTTTCATGAGCCAGACCGGACAGGGACATTTGCGTAGAAGGTGCAAGTCATCGCTGCCGAAGAGTCTGTCTGTCCAGTTCGGGTCTTCTGCTGGCTTGATGAGAAGATCATATCCGCTTTTCAATACCGCTCGAATTGCTTCAAGGTATGTTTTGCCGATTAGCACCTCCACCCGGATTTGCAGGCGTTTGCTGAAAGGTTCAAGCATGGATTCCATGGCATTGCGATGCTTTGATTCCACAGCAGCGCGCAGTTCACCGGATATCTGTCCCCTTAAAGGCAGACCTATCCCCGCTGTGACCGCCTGAGTTGGAACCACATCAATAACGGTGAGATCGGCATGGTTACTTTGTGCCAGAGAGACTGCACGCGCAAGAGCTGTGTTCTGATGCACGTTTGGCTCGTTTACGTAGAGTATGTTTTTGAACTGTTTCATGGTCGATTACCTCACGTGTGTGTGTCTATATATTGCGCAACATAAGTGATGTTAAATGGGAGCTATGCTTTGCAGTTTTTTGATGGCGTTGGATTTGCCGATAACAATCAGACAATCGTTGCCCAGCAAGCGTTCCGCGGGATTGATCGTAGTGATCTGCTCCTGGTTTCTGCGTATGCCCGCAAGGGTTGCGCCGAACTTTTGCCGGAACTGAAGTTCAGCTAAGGATTTACCTGCCAGATCGGAATCTATAGCTACTTGTATTTCGGCGATTTCAAAGCGATCTGTATCTGCGCTATTGTCATGAGTTTTCAGTTGGTTGAGGATAGTTTCGGTTTTTTTCAACCCATCCGGATGTCCCATGAGGAGCAGCCGGTCTGACGGAAAGATTCTGAAATCCGGGGGCGGCTCGTAAAAAATATGCCCCCCTCGGCTGGTTGCCAGAACAGATACTCCGGATCCCGATAACGGGAGTTCCTCTACAGTGTTTCCCGCGACAGCTGCATCTGAACGGATGCGCACTTCGAGAAAAGAAACGGGCCAATCAACGCTATCCGGGAGGAAATCCATCGCATATGACAGGGCATCGGCAGCCTGTTCTGTAGCATCCTTGAAAGGGCGAAATACGAGATTTGCGCCAGCGTTTTCAAACTCAGACGCTTCCAGGCTGTTGGTTGCCGTCAAAGCCACCTTTCCAGTATAGCCCTCGCGTTTAAGATTCTGGATAAGTGCCAGGTTCATTTCCATGGAGCGGACGGTGCTGATAACCCAGCGTGCTTTTCCCAGGGGCAACTGTTCATGCATGTCCGGATCAGCCATATCCCCATAGAGAACAGGAACTCCAGCCTTACGCCAATTGTCCAGAGCGACAGGGTCAAAGTCGATGCCCACTATAGCATTTTTTCGGCGTAAAAGGTGTTCCATCAATCCGCTGCCAAAATTGCCCAATCCAACCAAAATGACATCAACCGTTTCCGTTTTTTCGAGGCTGTCAATAGCTGCTTCCCGGTATGGATTTCGTCTTTCAAAAACCTTCAGAGGGGTAGAAAGAATGTTGTAAAGCTGGGAAGAATAGAGAATCATATATGTGGACAGAAATATAGTGACTACCCCCACCAGGGTGATGAGTCCCATTGTTTCATCATTTATGTGACCGATACTCAACCCCAAAGCAGCGACAATAAGGGAGAACTCGCTGATTTGTGCGACCGTGAGACCCGCGAGGAATCCGGTGCGACGACGATACCCCATTCTTCCCATGATTATAAGAACAATGAGCGGATTACCTATGAGAACAAAAACCGATAAAACCATGGATGAACCCAATTGAGCCCCCACCATGGACCAATCCAAACGTGCACCTAAATCTATGAAGAAAAATAAAAGGAGGAAATCCCGCAGGCTTGTAAGACGCGCACCTATTGAATCTCTGAATGTGGTGGAGGCAAGGGATATGCCGGCCAGAAAAGCGCCGACTTCCTTGCTGAAACCCAGGAGTTCACTCCCTGCACCGAGGAGAACCGCCCATGCGATGGCAAATAATGTCAAGAGTTCCATCGAATGTGCGAGACGCCTAGTCAGACCGGGGATGACATATTTCATGAGGACGGCGACCACCCCCAGCATTCCGATCCCTTTTGCACCTATCAGCAAAAACGTAAGATATCCTGCATCTGCTCCCCCGGTAGATGCCCCCATAGTTGTTAGCGCGACCAGCGCCAGAATGGCAGCGATATCCTGGACAATCAGAAAACCCAGGGCGATCTGCCCGTGGAGAGAGTCAATCTCCTTTTTGTCTGACAGGAGCTTTACGATAATAATAGTGCTTGAGAATGTAAGTGCGACAGCTACATATGCCGCACTGAGGTAAGAAAGGCCTAGAACAAGGGCAATGCCGAACCCGATGAGAGAGGTGAATACGATCTGACCAAGACCGGTGGCGAGGGCGACAGGCCCGGTGGTTCTGATCAGTTTCAGGTCAAGTTTGAGCCCTACTATAAACAGCAGCAGGGCTATACCTATGTGGGCAAGAAGCTCAATCTGTTCATAGCTATGTATGATACCTAAAAAAGACGGTCCGGCCAGAATACCCGTTGCCAGGAACATGATGATCAAAGGCTGACGCAGTTTTTGCCCTATAATTCCGGTAAGGGTTGCTAACCCCAAAATTGAGGCAATTTCTACGAAAGTGTTTTCATTTACTATCCCGTCCACCATTTTCTGTATGTCCTGTTTTGTTAGCTATGTCATATTGGAAGTATCTATCATCTGCCAATAATATACAGGTAATTTCGCCGCCTGCCAACTCGTGAGGCTGCGATATATCCATTTGCGTATCTACTAAGTTCGATGCTCGGCGCCGGGAGTGGATACTAAAATGCTCAGCCTCTGTACCAGCGCGCCAGGATTCTTGTCGGTATACGCAGGTAGTAACCCATAATCATCATCTGGTTACACAGAGAGGTGAAGATGTAGCCGCGCTTGCGCCAGCGTCGTGCGGAGGTTACAACTGCATCGGTAAGGAGGGAGATTTTACCCCTATTGCGTCTGACCTTCCGTACAAAAGCAAAGTCTTCCATAATCTCCAGCGCGGGAAACATATGCAGGCGTATAAAATCAGCGCGCCGGATAAACAGGGCCTGATCTCCGTAGGGGAGGGCAAGCAGGCGCGTGCGCAGATTGGCGCATCCGCAGATCCATTGCATGCTTCGCGTGTTTTTATCTGTATTGAGACGAAAAGCCCCGAGCGTCAGGTGTTCTGCGTTCAGGGTATTGCGGATGCTTGTATCGAAATAGGGAGGCAACAAAGTGTCGGCGTGCAGAAATAAGAGGATATCCCCCCCCGCCTTTTCGGCACCGAGGTTCATCTGGTGTGCGCGCCCGCGTTTGCTCCGGAAGATGCGCATATTCAGACCGCGTTTCTCCAGCCGGGGAATGCACGCTTGCACTACATCCAAGGTAGAGTCGTTGCTGCCACCATCGACCAGGACAATTTCACATAGCTGCGCCTCGTAACACCTGTTTTCCAGATTCATCAGGGTTGCGGCAATGTTGTCGGCTTCGTTCAGGGTCGGAACCACTACCGAGAGCAGCGCCTTCGCAGGGTTATTCCGGGTGTTGTGTGAGGTTGCAGCATTATCCATGGGGGTGTTCACGGAAGTAAAAAGGTGCCCCGGATGCTTTCCAGGTCTTCGGGGGTGTCAATGTCGCGGAGTGGCGCAAGATAAGCCGGGGTCAGGTTGAGTTCTTTTGCGCTCGCGGATGTCTGGTTGAGAACTCTAGCACTACCCCAGTCGATGTTGCGGAACAGTCCGGGGTGAAGTTCGTTGAGACCGATAAGATAGTAGCCGCCATCCTGCGCCGGGCCCAGGACTACATCGGCACTGCGCAGGTATTTTAATGCTTTAACTACGCTTGCACCTTCAATGTCGGGGCAGTCGGTGCCCAGCATTACCGCGCGGTTATATCCGGATCCAAAAACCTGCTCAAAGGCGTGGGCCATTCTATGTCCGAGGGTGTCTCCCTCCTGAGGGCGGTATTCCGGACCTTCTCCGAGCCAGGTTTGCATTTTTCCGGTACTGCCGCCGCTGAAAAATATCCACAGATCGGCGGTCTGGATATCACAAAGGGGGTCTAATGTGGATATGGTGTATTCCGCCATTTTCTGATGTAGGTGTGTAGCGCCGTGCTCGCCGAGTTCTTCTATCAGGCGGGTTTTAACCTTTCCCGCTTCCGGGTCGAGTTCTTCTATCAGGCGGGTTTTAACCTTTCCCGCTTCCGGGTAGCGCGTCATCACGATGATGGCGCAATGTTCTTTGTCCTCCATCTTATCCTGCACGACCATGTGGCTAAATCTCCCAACAATGAATTATTGTATAGCAATTAACGAAAGCAAAGACTTGAGATGTCTGCGTTACCGCTGGGGTATTTATCTAAACCGCTACATGTACCAGGGTAGGGCGCAAAATTGATTCCAACGTTTGCGGTGCAATACACACCAGCAAACCACGCCTGCCTGCATTGATGAATATCTGGTCCAGTGTCATAATGCTTGCCTCAGCGTAGAGAGGAAGCTTTTTACGCGTGGCAAAAGGAGAGGTGCCCCCAACCATATAACCGGTATGGCGTTGCGCTACTTCGGGCCTGCATGCAGAAATGGTTTTGCATCCTATGCTGCGCGCAAGTTCCTTGGTGGAAACGCTGCGGTCTCCATGCATTAATATGATGTACGGAGACTGCTTTTCGTCTTCCATGACCAGGGTTTTTATCACCTGGTGTTCATCCACCCCGAGTTCCTTGGAAGAACACGCGGTACCCCCCTGAGGGGTATATTTATACTCGTGCACGTCAAAGCTTGCTCCATGTTGCTGGAGCAGGCGTGTTACCGGAGATGATGATGTCTTCTTTTTTGCCATATACGTAGCGCAGAATATGTTGTGATTAAAACCAGGAAGCTACCAGTATCCCAAGACTGAGAGCCATTATCACCACGCTTGCAATAAACAATACATTTATCAACGGGGCGAGGGTGCGGCGCGCCTGGATGGAAATGGGGAACATGGCCCCTAAAGCCGCACCGCTCAGGGCGCCACCTAGGTGGGCTGCATTGTCCGCCCCCACCAGAAGTCCGAAAATAAACGCAAACAGGGCCCATTTTAACATGAAATCGCGCTGGGCGTGGGCGAAACGTCCCCCGATGCGGTGAAAATAGGTTACCGAAAATCCGATGAGGCCGAATAACGCCCCGGATGCCCCGACAACAATGACTCCAGGATGCCAGAACAAACCCAGCAG
>JAIVHC010000042.1 GCA_020201305.1 Geobacteraceae bacterium | reverse complement strand
ATTTGGATGATTAGAGAATAGAATGGCCCTGTCACCAAGACCAAGCCCTCTGTTGCCACCGGACAGGCAGTTTTCCCGCATCCGGCGGCCCCGTGAATTACCCCATCCGGGGAACTCAGAACAGCATAAGTTGTTGCGCTTCAGGCCGCAGGATACTGCGCATTGAAAAGAGCTCCATTTCATCGAATTCCTCTTTTGTCGGCTTGCTCCTCCTCGGCCAGCGGATCGTTCGCCAGCGTCCGTAAATATAGGAGCGCAGGCGATTGCGAACCCATCTGTCCAACTTGGTGAACATGCCGACATTTTGCCCGTAGCGGTGATAATTTCCCCAACCGCGTAAGAGCGGGTTCAGGGCTTTTATTATCTCTTCTACTGGCTGGTCTCCTTGTTTGCGCCGGGTCGCTAACCGGACTTTGGCATACAGGGATTTTAAGGATTTCGTCCCAATGGTGTGGCCCCGGCGGGTGAAATGAAAACCGAGAAAGTCGAAGCCTGCCTTGAAGGTGCTTATGCTGGTCTTCTCCTCGCTGAGTTCCAATTTCAGCCGCTTCAGGACCTCCCGAACATGGTTCAATGCTTCGGGAGCTTCTTCTTCTCGACGGCACAGAATAACTACATCGTCCGCATAGCGCACGAACTTGTATCCTGCTTGCGTCAATGCGTTGTCCAACACGGTGAGATATATGTTGCTGAGCAACGGGCTTATCACCCCACCTTGGGGAGTTCCGGAGGTTTGATAGCGGATCTTGCCTTCCTCCATTACTCCGGCCTTTAACCAGCCGCGTATCAGGCCGAGGACCCGTCGGTCCTTGATGACCTGGCGTACCAGCTGCATCAGGATTTCGTGGTCGACATGGTCAAAGAAACCCTTGATGTCTAAATCCACCACGGTTCGATATCCCTGCTTGCGCAGTTCTTCGACTCGCTTTGCTGCCATGTGGGTGCTGCGTCCGGGGCGAAACCCGTAGCTGTCTTCGTGGAAATATTCTTCAAAGACCGGGCTCAGGACGTTATGTACGGCTTGCTGGCAGACCCGGTCGGTGACGATGGGAATGCCGAGTGGCCGCTTCTTTTTGCTCCCCGGTTTGTCGATGTAGCACCGCTTGACCGGGTTGCTGCGATAGGTGTCGTTGATGAGCCGATGGCGCAGGGTACTCAGGTGTTGTTTCTCCTTCTGCGCCCAGGTTGTTACGCTCATCCGGTCGATACCACCGCTGCCCTTGTTTTGCACCACTTTGTGCGAGGCGTCCGACAGGTTGTTCCAGTTGTAGACTTTGTCGATCGCACTGTGAAGGATTCGCTTCACCTTACACTCCTCTTCCGTCAGAACGGTTTATGCGCACTGGCGGTGCCGTATATCGGCTCCGGGTCGTTTTCGCATGGAACGTGCCCCTGCCCGCAATGTGCATCTTGACCTTCCTTTCACGGTGTCGTCCTTCGTCGTGGCTTGACCGGCTACGACTACTATGACGGCGCTGACTCCTCACGGTTGCTTCGGGCTCCCAGTGCCCTACTCTGCTACGTGCTCAGAGACTTCCGCGAGGCCTCACTCGGTCACTTCGTTTCCCTGTTCAGTTCCTCTCCGCGCCTAACCACTTGTGATCGCTTCCAGCACGGCTCTCCGTGAGCTTCCGTGCTTTGAACTCTCTTTTCTACTAGAAAGCCTGGGCTGCAGAACTTAGCGAATCCTCACCCCACGACCACGCCACCTCGACCTAATCTCCTGCCTGCCGTCGCTTCAGCAGGAAAATACGGATCTGAACCTCGGCCTCAAGCCCTTCTCCCGCCCGCCTCACGGCGTAGCGAGTTACTTACCTCCGGCAACCCCGTTCGATGGGTGCGACGGGGAGGTTTTACCCGGAGTGATAATCCTGATGTTGGCCTCCTATGTTTTCTCACGGTTACACAGGGATGGACTAGCACCATCACTGAGGGAAACGGGCTGCGAGTCGCCCGCTAAGCAAAAAGCGCCAAATGCAAGGCGCGTGATTGTCCCTGTAGAGACGTTGCATGCAACGTCTCATACGTACGTCGAAGCAGCGAGATAATTACCACCTTTCTCATAATGGCGCAGCAGTTGATGAGTTTTTGCGCCGCCATCAAAAATAGATTGCGCATAATCCACGTTACGGAGCCCCTCGGGTGCATTAATGCAGCACAAACTAAAGCCGAATTAGCAGCCCGCCAATATAGTGGGGTTTAATATTTTCCGCTTTGAGGGCGTAGAATTCATGCTCCCATAGATCGAAGCAGAACTCCACAAAAGTACCACTACCCGGTGCAAGGGAAGTGAGCCACTCTCTGGTCTGGTTGCGCAACTCTTGAAAGCTCGCCTCTGCGTGGAGCGCTTGGTGCAGCGTTTCGAGCTCTTGCGCAGGGATAGGTTCCGGAGTGGGCTCATGCCCGAGAATCTTGTTGGCTATGGAAGTTAAAAACAGCTCTGAAAGGGTGACCTCACTGGCCTGAGGAGGGATACACCCTTCGAGTTCCAATTCTTCCGGAGCAGGGATATTGAACAGACCCGCATTTCCGAACAGAGGCAACAAGGCTTCAACGGCATCAAGTTCAGTACTCACGGCTTTTACATCAGCGTAGTTGCGAAACGCACGCACATCCGCACGTGTGGTTGTTTCGACCCCGGAGTAAAAGCGCGGCTTTGACTGATTTAGCGCCGCAATGAGAGCCGCATCCGGGCCATCCAGATAGGGGCCTGCGGGAGATTTCAGCACTACGCGGGCACGGCGTTGAAGTACAGTGGTGAGGCTGAAGCCGAGGCGGTAGAGGGCCTGAAGGTACACCTGTTCAAAGATTTCAATAGCGCGACCTACATCCGTACCGGCGAGGTAGCCCAAAGCGATATTGAGATAATTGTATACATCTTCGAGGGATTCCTGCACCTCTGTCGCATTGCCTACATCCACCTGATCCGCGCTCATGGCGCGATTGAGCAGATAGGTGAGTTCCTGACACAAAGCCTCGTTCAAGCTGTTACTCATCACATCGGCAAGCAGATCTCGCGGTTGGGCTACGGTCATCACAAAACCGGGCAATGACAATCCACTGTATTCTGATGTAAACACGGTCTGATCCTTAATGAACGCCGCAGGATCAAAGTGTTCCGGATCCAGCCATGCGCGGATTTTGAGCGCTTCATGGGTTTCAATGAAACCGAAATCAGACAGGCGGGCGATACGGTCGTGAAACACCTCCTCCTCGAATACCAGCTCAGTCTCATGCCGAACGGCCTCCATCAAATGCAGATACACACTCTGGCGTTCGCTGAACAAAAGTTCCAACAGCCCTTCCAGCCATTTGGCCTGCTCCGGGTCGCGGTATTCACATTCATACAATTGATCCGGACGCAGTCGCGGTTCCTCAAGTTCATCATTGTCCAGCGCTTCAAGACCGCGCACCACACGCAACTGCTTTTTAACCAGCAACACCAGCATGTCAAAATCGAGTTCGTCCACAAGGCGCAATGTATCATCCGAATCTATCTGGTGTAACTGATAGAGCCAGAACTGCGCCTGGTCCGGATCCATGGTATCTATTCAGAGTGCGCAGGTTGTCGAGTTCGGTTTTGAGCGCCATGGAGCGTTTCCCGGATTTGACCAGACGCAAATGATTCTTAGCTGAATTGTCTTGTGATGACATATATTGTTCCTGCCCTTCTATTCTTTAATGCTAATGCAGGTAGGGATAATACCACTGCATGAGAGGAGTATCGGATGCTGGAGTAGACAAACGCGTATAGATCTTTTTCCCACAAGTTTAGATGGAAGTAGAGTCTGGTGCAAGGGAAGAGATGCGTGTCAGAAAAACAACAGAAAGAGGAATATCAGCGCGGGCGTTTATGCGCAGGGAACACAAGGTGTTCGAGCATCAGACACAGCAATACGCCTACAACAAAGCCATTGCCGAGCATGGGGCGCAGCACGGAAGGGATGGTATTGAGAACCTCAGGGGGGAGATATGCCACACTGGTGCCCACCAGGAGTGCAAGCCCGACACTCAGACCGTGTTCGTAGCGCACTGTGGCACTCTGCTGATACACTACCAGAAGCCCGGTAGCTACCTGAGCACACAACACGTACAGAAGCACGGTGCCAATAACCACCGATGGAACAGAGCTGAAAACTGCGGTAAGGCGCGGTGAAAATCCACACAGCACCATGCCGACACCCGCAGGCACCAGCGTCCAGCGCGAGGCGCAACGAGAGGCCGCTATCACTCCCGGACTCATGGAGTAGTTGACCGGCCCCAGCACTCCGACAAGAGCAGACGACATGTTCGCAAGAGCAGTGACACTCAGGCCTCGCTGCAGGCGCGCTGGCATATGCGCAGGTTTGAGCATCTGATCCAGAGCCTGGATGGAACCGATATCGTTGATTGCCAGGACCATGTAGCACACCAGAAACGCCGCTACTACTCCGGGCTCGAATACAAACTCAAACCCGAGTTGCTGCAGGGGGACTGAAAAAAGTGGTGCTGTCTGACTCACCTCCGCCGGGGCAAGAAACTTCCACACCAGAGTACCCCCCAGCATAGCCCAGATCACCAGGGTGTTCTTCCACATCCCACGCAATATCGGCTGCAGGGAAAAAAGAAGCAGGAGCATCCCCAGACTGAACCCAAGGTGAAGCGGTATCTCACTCACAGCGGCAGAGGATAGAATTAAATCGCGGATAGTAGGAAGAAGAGTGAAAGCAATGAGAAGGAGTACCACCGCCACCACCTGTGGAGTAAACAAACGTTGCAGGGGTTTAAACATCCCGGTAACACTGGCGCAGAACATCGCCAGTGAGCCTATCAACATCGCGGTGGAAACCGCGCCCGGCGCCGCTGCGGAACTTGCCAACGTACCTACGAGCAACACCGCAGCAGGCCCAAGAATAAGGGGTAACTTATGTCCCCACACAACCTGCACCAATTGCGCAACCCCGGTTATCAGCAACATCATCTGCAGATAGGTTACACCATTCGCATCCGGTTGCAGGGCCGTCATCACCTGCGCCAGAATCACCAGGGCTGGAACACTGATGGCAAGCCACTGCAGACCAAAGAGCAGCAGTTTAAACAGCGGGGGAAGTTCGTCGAGATTATAGTGCAGATTCATGCAGACACTTCGCCTTCATCCGCCTGAAGAAAATCTCAGGCTCTGGCTGCGAGTTCGCGCAAGGGGACAATGAGGGCGCGCAACCTGGATACATGTTCCTGCTGCTCCTTCAGCACCTCTTCAAGAATGGCGTGGGTAGTAAGGGGATTGGCCAGCACCACGCGGAACACATTTATCTTCTGCCCTTTATAGCGGGCCGGAGCCAGGCTGGTTCGTGAGACAAAGGTTTTCCCTGCGGCGCGCTGCGCCTTTTGCACCGCCACCACAATATCATCCAGATGGCGATTGATCTCCTCCACCATCGCAGGTCGAGCAGTGGACATCTTATGCTGTAACCACGCGGGGTTATAGCGGTAGGTGAGAATATTGAGCTCGGGAGCAGTGATGAGCTCAAAATCGGGATGCGCCTTTACCATGTCAGCAAATTGCTGCGCGCGCTCAATCCCCTGATCGATAAGGAGTTCATAACCGCGGCGGCCGATTATATTAAGCCCCGCATGCACCAGCATCGCTTTACCCGGACGCGAACCTTCGAGCGTATGGGTACCAAGATCCTTGGATCCGGGGCGCAGGATATATGCGGCATGGTGTTCAATAGCAGATACCGCCTGCGGATCCTTAAACAACACCATCCCTACCCCCATGGGTACATACAACTGTTTGTGAGCATCAAAGGTAACAGAGTCAGCACGCTCTATACCCCGCATGCGCCAGCGATTGGTATCAGAAAACAGCGTCGGCCCTCCCCATGCGGCATCAACATGGAAGTGGCATCCAATCTCCTGCGCCAGATCCGCCATCTCCTCTAGAGGATCGACTGTGCCGGTTTCAGTGGTGCCTGCAATCCCCACCAGCGCAAGAACGCGCTTGTTTTCATTCTCAACCCGCGAACATGCATTACGCAGACTGCGCATATCGACGCGGTTGTTATCATCAGTATCCACCAAAACGAGATTATCGCGCCCCAGCCCCAGCACATCTGCGGTTTTAGCAAGAGAGTAATGCGCTCTTTTGGACACCAGGATTGCAAGCCCTTCACAGTTGAGGTGCTTAAGGGCTTTGAACATCCCTTCGTTGGCAATACCCCCGAACTCGCCATCCGGAGCGCACAGCTGATTTCGTGCGAGCCAAAGGGCGGTAATATTGGCTACAGTACCGCCGGAACAAAACACCCCGAGGGCACTGCGGCTATCGTGGATAAAGCGCGAGTAAAATGGGTCATCAAAACCGTAGATCAGACGGTGAAGAATCGCCAGCACCTGGCGCTCCAGCGGGGTAAACGCCTTGGAAGTTTCCACTTTGACGGTGTTCTGATTAAGGGCAATCAGAATCCGCGCCAGAGGCAACATAAAATACGGCATGGCCGAGGTCATGTGCCCGATGAACCCGGGAGATGCGGTATGAACTGATTGTGCTACCAGGGTATCTTTTAAAAATGAGGCATAATCGGAAACAAAGGTGGGTTGTTCCGGCACCTGGGAGTCGGAAAAGTCTTTCTCAATTTCCTCTAAGGTGGCGCCACTGGCAACGACATGTGTTTGTAGGAACCCGGCAAGATCATGGGTGATAGTCATCGCAGTCACCAGATACGCTGCACACCCGACCGGAGCGCCAGGCAGCATTGGTTTATAAATTCATATGCATTGCAAAACCATGTTTTCCTGAACACAGAAGAGACAAATTGAGAATCCCATGCGCAGTGCATTTGTATACAACTCATGTATGGATGTCAAATTCAAAACACCTTTTCACCCACTTCAGTGTGGCGCAGCTCTCCCCACACATCCCTTATCACACATCGCGTGTGACGTTTCTGATAGGCACTTGAAGCTAAGTTGCTCGTATTTGCAACCCTCTGCATGTTTGAGAGAATAGTGTCTCAGAATAAAGTGAACTCTTCTCGATTTTACTTGGTCCCACGTCAGGAAGAGCTAGGAGCCTGTCGACACCCTCCTAACGGGGTTTTATGTTGAATTTATCCACTTTTTTCGCCAGAATACGGCTACTATAGTTTAACCATTTACCAAGCCGCACCGTAAAGCCCCGTCACTTCAGGGCGGGGATATAAGGTGCCGGGCCGTTAGGTCCGTTGCTGTTCGATGTACTGTCTGATGATAGAGATCGGAGCGCCGCCGCAGCTTGCTGCGAAATAAGAAGGCGACCACAGTCCGCCTTTGTAGTAGTGGCGCTCGATCTCCGGGTGTTTCTTTCGTAATAAGCGCGAAGAAACACCTTTCAAACTGTTGACCAATTTTGAGACCGATACCGTAGGTGGATAGTTCACCAGAAGGTGAACATGATCCCTCTCCCCGTCCGTCTCGACCAGCTCTGCGCCAAAGTCGGTACAGACCTTGGCGAAGATGTCCTGCATCGAAATATAATGTTCCGGGGAAAAGATATGGCGCCGGTATCTGGTCACAAAGACCAAATGTAAGTGAAGTTGAAAAACACAACTTCTTCCATGTCTTAAATCGCTTGACGTATCCATGGACCAAATATATTATTATTCCCATGGCACGTCAAGCGTTCAAATACAAGCTCTACAGCGCTGAGCGCAATAAGCGCCTGAACCGGCAGAGAGTTGCGGCAGGGCAAATATGGAACCACTGCATCGCCCTGCACAAACGCTACTATCGCCGATTCGGTCAGCATTTGAGTCAGAACCGGCTCATGGCGAGGGTTGCATATCTTCGCAACCACGTCCGCACCGACTGGAAGATTCTCGGTTCCCAGGCGGTACAGGATGTAGTTCAGCGCATTGAGCGCGGATACAAGCTATTCTTCAAAGCAACACGCGACAAGTCCGGGCGCAAGGTGCGTCCACCCACGTTCAAGAAGGTGTCGCGCTATCGCTCCTTCACTCTGAAACAGGCCGGATGGAAATTGATTGCTCCCGGCAAGGTAAAGGTGGGTGGGTGCGTCTACCGCTTCCACCAGTCCCGGACTGTAGAGGGCAAGGTCAAGACCGTAACCATTGGCCGGGACAGTGTAGGCGATTTCTGGATCACCTTTTCCGTCGAGACGGGCGAAGCCGCCCCAATCAAAGCCGTGACGGGTCGAACCGCAGGCTTTGATTTCGGGCTAAGCATGTTTCTCACCGGCACCGATGGAATCGAAGTCCAGATGCCGCAACCGCTGAAAACAGATCTGAAGCGGTTGAAGAAAGCCAATCGCGAGTTGTCACGAAAAAAGCGCGGCAGCAAAAGTCGTAAAAGAGCCCGGCTCGCCCTTGCCAGGCTGCACAGGCGCATCGCCTGTTGCAGAAGAGACTTTCATCACAAGCTGGCAAGAGAGCTTGTTCAGAGCTTCGATGTGATCTGCATCGAAGACTTAAACCTTGCCGGGATGAAATCCCTGTGGGGCCGGAAAGTATCGGACCTTGGTTTTGCAGAGTTCGTGTCCATTCTGGAGCACCACTGCCGCAAGGCAGGAAGTCGTTTGGTGAAAGTAAACCGATACTTTCCGAGCAGTAAAACGTGCTCTTGCTGCGGTCACATCCACCAGGAGCTATCCCTTCGGGACCGCACATGGATCTGTAGTCATTGTGGTGTTTCCCATGACCGGGATAATAATGCCGCAGTCAATATCGAGCGTGAAGGTTTGCGCCTTCTTGCTCACCAGGCGGGGCATCGCCTGGAGGAGGAGGCAGCGTAAGACCTGATTCGTCAGGCTGCTGCCATTGATCCCTGGAATCCCGGTCGCTTCAGGGCCGGGAGGATGTCAACTTTTCAAGGTCTTCCGGCGTATCCACCCCCATACTCGAATGCGCTGTCAAAGCCACATGAATACGATAACCATGTTCCAACGCACGCAGTTGTTCGAGTTTTTCTGCCTGCTCCAGCGGGGTCGGTGCCAACTGCGGATAGCGCAACAGAAACTCACGCCGGTAAACATACAGACCAATATGTCTGTAGCCGGGCATTTGCGTTGCACAGGAGCCGGCATCGCGTCTACATGGAATAGGTGAACGGGAAAAATACAGGGCAAGCCCGAATTGATCCGTAACCACCTTCACCACATTCGGGTTGATAAAGTCTTCTTGCGAGTCAATACACGCCATAAGCGTCCCCATACTGATATCAGGCTGTTGCTGTAACGGAGCGATGGCGGTATCAATCATCTCCGGCACAATCATGGGTTCGTCGCCCTGAACATTGACAACAAGATCCGCGTGTGTAAGTTGTGCAGCCACTTCAGCGAGGCGATCGGTTCCGGTTTCGTGGTGCGAAGATGTAAGGACCGCACGGGCTCCGAACTTCTCTGCGGCGGCAAGAATCCGCTCATCGTCTGTGGCTATGATGACCTCGTCAACCAGTGACGCTTGCTGGGTACGCTCATACACGTGCTGCAGCATGGGCTTGCCGTGGATATCGGCCAGAGGTTTCCCCGGGAACCGGGTCGATGCATAACGAGCCGGAATTATTGCAACAACATGCATTACATCTCCTCAAGGATTGATGGCGTCGCAAAAACTCACCAACTGCTGTGTTGCTGTAATTATCTCGCTGCTTCGACGTACGTAAGTACGCCTCATTGCTCGATAATCACGCGCCTTGCATTTGGCGCTTTTTGCTTAGCCATCTAATTTTGTGCTTTCTGCAAAAGCATCAAGGATTAAGGGTACAATTTTATTTATTCTGACATTTCGGACACCGACCGTAGATTTCCAGCCGTCGATGCGACAGGGTATAATCATGTGCTGAAGCAGCCTTTTGCAACAGAAAGTCTATCTGCAGATCTTCAAATTCGACAATATTACCACACTCTTCACAGATAAGGTGATAGTGGTGGTCCTCACCGGTATTGGGTTCATAACGGGTCTGGCGATCGCCAAAATGGCGTTCGGCTGCTATGCCACTTTCAGCAAGAATTTTCATGGTACGGTACACAGTCGCGTAGCCGATATTCGGGTGTTTTTTACGCAAGCGGATGTACAACTCCTCCGCAGAAAGATGCGAAGGGGAGGATAAAAATGCATCCAGAATAATCTGCCTCTGCCGTGTAACCTTCAGATTGTGTTTAGCCAGATAAGCACGAAACTGATCCTGTACTGAAGCCATCCATTCACCTGTAAAAAAAAGAAAAAATCAGAAAAACCGGCTGATCGCGGGCGAAGCTCCAGGAGCCTTTCGGGCTTTACGGATCGAAGCGAAAAACCGACTGGTCGAGGGCATATTTTCGAACGTTTGAAGGCGAATAGCCGTAGCTATTTGTCGAAAAGGACCGGAAATATGAACCGATCAGACGGTTTTGCAGCCGATTCATGGAAAGTCTGACAGGCTCCTAAAGATTTTCCAGATACTCAACCACACTGGGCTGCATCCAGTCGATCGCACCCATCACATGCTCAACTACAATGCCGTTTCTATCTACCACAAAGGTCTCAGGATACTTGGATACATTGTAAAGGCGTTGTGCCCGCGCCTGAGGGTCGAACAGAATCGGAAAACTGTGCGATTTATCTTCAAAGAATTTTCCTACCACCTCCGGACCATTCTCTTCCACATTGATTGCGAGCATCTCAAACGCCTGCCCCTCAAAATGCTGATACAGCTTTTCCATGGAAGGAATTTCCTCGCGACATGGAGGGCACCAGGTGGCCCAGAAGTTAAGCAGCACCACCTTCCCGCGCAAATCCGACAGCGTTACCTCTTCGCCCTGCATGTTCTCAAGGGTGAAATCCGGAGCAGTCTCCCCCATGACCACACCTGCCTGTTCTGAGGCATCAGGAGATTCTCCCTTATCACAGGCAAGCATCACCCCGCACACTATACACACCAACGCAATATAAACGCTCTTACACATAAACCAACGCAGCATTCTATTCAATTCTCCCTGAAACTTATAAGAAATCGAAAACCCGATTCAGACTCGACTGCGCAGATAATACCCCGCCTATCTCTTCACATAAAGGGGAAAATTCCCCACACACGAATCCTCAGCCTGAATCCGTACAAAGGAGATGTCTCTGCCACAGACACAGCGAAAATACACTCTTTCGTTGACCGATATTTATGCGCTGTGAAATACTCACCTGCGCTAACCATCCTTTACCTAAAAGCGTTATTACCTTACAGGAGCACGTATGCCAAAAATATCGCCAGGCCGGCAGTTCACAACTTTTCCGCTTGGGCAATGTTTTAATATAGTACCCGAAAAGGCCACAACTCCAGCAGATGCTCGCATAAACCTCGTTATGTCTGCAGGCGCTTTTGGCTCTGGCGAGCATGAGACCAGTGCCAGC
>JAIVHC010000205.1 GCA_020201305.1 Geobacteraceae bacterium | reverse complement strand
ATTTCCTTTGTCTCTAAAGAATTACGTTTAAATTTGTAGGAGTTCACTAGATGAAAACCAAGTTTCTGTTTGTAACCGGTGGTGTGGTTTCCTCCCTGGGCAAGGGTTTAGCTGCCGCTTCAATAGGGGCATTGATGGAGGAGCGTGGTTTGCGCGTGTCCATGCAGAAGCTTGACCCGTATATCAATGTGGATCCGGGTACCATGAGTCCGTTTCAGCATGGGGAGGTTTTTGTCACTGATGATGGTGCGGAAACAGATCTGGATCTGGGCCATTATGAGCGCTACACCTCGGCAAGGCTTTCGCGCAAGTCAAATTTTACCACCGGGCAGGTTTACGACAGTGTTATTCGCAAAGAGCGGCGCGGAGATTATCTGGGGGGTACGGTGCAGGTTATCCCCCATATAACCAATGAGATTAAGCATAAAATCATTGAAAACGCGCGCGACGCCGATCTCGCCATTATAGAGGTTGGAGGCACGGTAGGCGATATTGAATCTCTCCCATTTCTGGAGGCTATCCGTCAGTTTCGCACTGATCTGGGGCATGAAAATGTACTCTATATCCATCTGACTCTGGTGCCATATCTGGTTTCTGCGGGTGAACTCAAAACCAAACCGACCCAGCACAGTGTCAAAGAGCTGCGCGAGATCGGGATCCAGCCGGACATTCTTCTGTGCCGCTGCGACCGCGAAATTCCGCGGGATATGAAGAGCAAGATCGCTTTGTTCTGCAACGTCAGGGATGAAGCGGTAATAACGGCGCGTGATGTGGAATCGATCTACGAGGTTCCGGTGGTATACCATGAGCAGGGCCTGGATGAGCGTATTGTGGATGGTCTGGGGATATGGACCAAAGCGCCGGATCTGAGTACGTGGAAAAATATTATCCGCCGGGTTAAGGAACCTGCGACCCAAACCTCTATTGCGATTGTGGGTAAGTATGTTGAGTTGACAGAAAGCTACAAGTCTTTATCTGAAGCCCTTATTCACGGGGGAATTGGCAACGACTGTCGCGTTAATCTCAAATATGTCGATTCAGAAGCGCTCGAACGTCACGGTATCGGAGATATGTTTGTCGATGTAGACGGTATTCTGGTTCCGGGTGGTTTCGGAGAACGTGGGAGTGAGGGGAAAATTGCCGCTGTAAGCTACGCGCGCGAACATGACATCCCCTTCTTTGGCATCTGCCTTGGACTCCAGATGGCAGTAGTCGAGTATGCGCGTAATGTGAGTAAGCTGGAGGATGCCTATTCCGCTGAATTCAGGCCTGAAGCCCAGAACCCGGTCATTGACATTATGGAAGAACAGAAGAACCTGTCTGACTTCGGAGGTACTATGCGCCTGGGAGCTTACCAATGCGAGATGCGGGATGGAAGTATGGCACAGCGCATCTACGGGCAGAAGACCATCTCTGAGAGGCATCGGCATCGGTATGAATTTAACAACACCTATCGCGACAAGCTTGAGGAGGATGGGCTGGTAATATCCGGGATTAATCCGAAAAAAAATCTGGTGGAAATTGTGGAATTGCCTCAGCACCGGTGGTTTCTGGCGTGTCAGTTTCACCCGGAGTTCCGCTCGCGCCCGATGGAGCCACATCCGCTGTTCGAATCTTTCGTGGGGGCGTGCATGAAGGTTACCAAGGAACGCCAGAGCTCAGGAGAAACTGATGCGTGTTGATGCGGTTCAGATAGGCAATATCAAAATGGGCGGCGGGCAGCCGTTTACATTAATTGCCGGCCCCTGTGTCCTGGAGGATCTGGACAGGGCCCGCAGTATAGCAGAATCTTTGGTCGGGACTTGTTCGCGCTTAGGTATTAATCTGATTTTCAAGGGATCATACGATAAAGCCAACCGTACCTCGGTTGAGTCATTCCGTGGCCCCGGGATTGAGAAAGGGCTGGATATTCTCGCAAGGATCAAAGAAGAGTTCAGGGTTCCGGTTATTTCTGATGTACATGCGGCCCACGAAGTTGACGTAGCAGCGCAGGTTCTCGATGTAATCCAGATCCCCGCATTCTTGTGTCGCCAGACCGACCTATTGGTTGCGGCCGGGGAGAGTGGTAAGGTGGTAAATGTTAAGAAGGGGCAGTTTCAGGCCCCATGGGATATGCAGCATGTAGTAGAGAAGGTGAAGTCGACCGGGAACACCGATATTGTTCTCACCGAGCGGGGTACTAGTTTCGGGTATAACAATCTGGTCGTGGATATGCGTTCCCTTCCCATCATGCGTGGGCTGGGGTGTCCGGTCGTATTCGATGCCACCCATGCGGTGCAACTCCCCGGTGGTGGCGGTGGCTGTTCCGGCGGACAGCGAGAATATGTCGCGGCACTCTCGCGGGCAGCTGTTGCGGTAGGGATTGATGCCCTGTTCTGGGAAGTATACGATGATCCGGACAAAGCGCGTTGCGACGGGCCCAACTCTCTGCGTCTGGATGATCTGGAGATGATGTTGCGGCCGTTACTTGATATTGACTCAATGGTGAAAAATGATGCTTGAAGATAATGAACTTATCGCAAATGCACAAAAGACGTTAGAAATTGAAGCCGATGCGGTTACTGCGCTCCAGGGGCGGATCGACAGCATGTTTTGTGAGGCGGTCAAGTTGATGGCCGCTTGTGAAGGGCGCGTGGTGATAACCGGTATGGGGAAGTCCGGGCTTATATGTCAGAAAATTGCTGCGACTATGGCTTCTACCGGAACACCGGCATTCTTTCTCCATCCTGCAGAGGGTATCCATGGAGATCTGGGAATGCTCATGAAGGGAGATGTGGTGCTCGCTGTTTCCAACTCCGGGGAAACCGAGGAGATCGTGAAGATACTTCCGATCATCCGCCGGATGGGGCTGAAACTCATCACCATGAGTGGTAACCCTTCCAGCACCCTGGCGCGCTTGGGGGATGTGTCTCTGGATATTTCCGTAGAACAGGAGGCTTGCCCTCTGGGGCTTGCACCCACAGCGAGTACTACTGTGACTCTAGCTATGGGAGATGCCCTGGCAGTGGCATTGCTGAAGTTGCACGACTTCCAGGCGGAGGATTTTGCTCTGTTCCATCCAGGCGGAGCTCTAGGCAAACGCCTGTTGCTCAAAGTAGACGATCTTATGCACAGTGGCGATGATATCCCTATGGTATCCACGGGGACCAGTGTTAAAGAAGCTTTGTTCGAGATCACCAGCAAAAAGCTCGGGATTACAGGTGTTGCGGCTACAGATAACAGCCTGGTCGGGGTGTTTACAGATGGAGATCTGCGCCGCTGTCTGGAAGAAAATGCCACATGTCTGGAGCTGAGCATTGAAGATGTGATGACTACCAACCCCAAGCGGGTGTTGCGCCACCATCTTGCGGCCCGGGTCCTCCAGCGTATGGAAGAGCATCAGATAACCTCGCTGTTTGTATTTGAAACAGAAGAGGCAACAGTCCCTATAGGAATCGTCCATCTGCATGATCTGCTGAAATCCGGTGTGGTATGAATAAACAACGTATAGAAGTTATCCGCCTCTTGCTCCTCGATGTCGACGGAGTGATGACCGATGGCGGGATTGTGTATGACAGCAATGGTGTGGAGACCAAGCGTTTTAACGTGCGCGATGGCCACGGACTGAAATTACTCCAGCGCGCTGGGATTGAAGTAGGGATTATAACCGGACGTGAGTCTGACATAGTCGAGAAGCGCGCTGCAGAGTTGGGAATTGCCCACGTATTCCAGGGAGCGAAGAACAAACTTGAACCCTATGCGCAGATTCAGGTAGAGAGCGGTTATGCCGACTATCAGATAGCCTATATAGGGGATGACCTGGTGGACCTCCCGATACTGCGCCGTGTCGGTTTTGCGGTAGCAGTGGCAGATGCAGTGGCTGAACTGCGGCCCTGGGTTGACTATATAACCAGTAAAGCCGGAGGCCATGGTGCGGTGCGCGAAGTGTGTGAGCTGCTTTTGAAGCAGAGCGGGAAGTGGGAAAAGGTTACAGCACGCTATTTTGATGTGTAGAATGATGCACTTTTGCTTAGCCATCTTATGATTTTCTGCGAAAGCATTTCCCCTCTCAAGCCTGATACAGAACGGAAGCCACGATGCTGACGCGCCAGAAAATCCGTATCATCCTTTTTGGACTCATTATGGTGTTTAGCCTTGGGGTGGGGATTATTATCTTTACCCATCAGCGCCTGGAGGAGAAGGAAGAGATTATTGAGGATGTTGCTGTCGAAGCAGATGCGGCACTGCACTATTTCACCTATACCCAGATTGAAGACGGAGAGCCCCAGTGGGATCTTGAAGCGGAACGTGGAACCCATGATGCCAAGCGCAATATTACCAATCTGGTAGAAATCAGGGCGGAATTTTTTGGCGATGTTCCGAATGAGAGCATCACCATGACTGCTGATACAGCTGAAGCAAGACTGGATAAAGAAACCATCGAGGCACGTGGTAATGTGATTGTGGTAACAGCAAGCGGGTATCGCCTCAGAACTCCGATGCTTGAATACTCCAAAATCAGCAGAGATGATACCGATGCCCGGGGAAATAAAGAAGCTGATGGGGTTATCCGTACCTCAGAAAATGTTGATATCGAAGCTGATAACGTACGTATTAAAGGGGTGGGGATGACATATAAGATCGCCCCCCGCCGGCTCAAGATTCATAGCGATGTCAGGGCGCGTATTTTCCCGCAGGCAATGTCCGATAGCCGTGCCAACTCCAC
>JAIVHC010000041.1 GCA_020201305.1 Geobacteraceae bacterium | reverse complement strand
GGAGGCAAAAAGGAGCTTATGGATCAACTCTCCCCCGAAGGCGGAGTGTATCAGGCGGGAACCCTGTCCGGGAATCCCCTCGCCATGCACGCCGGCATCGCCACCCTGAAGCTCATAAAGGAGGAGGGGTTCTACGCTCAGATCGAAGAAAAAAGCGCCTACCTGGAACAGGGTCTGCGCGACGCTGCAACCAATGCTCCCTTCCCCACCTCCCCCCAGCGCGTCGGGAGCATGTTCTGCACCTACTTCTGCGCCGGACCGGTTAAAAACTTTGCCGACGCAAGTAAAAGTGACACCGAGGCATTTTCACGTTATTTCTGCTCCATGCTGGATCAGGGGATAAACCTTGCACCCTCTCAGTTCGAAGCGGGATTCATGAGCATTGCACACAGCCGTGAAGATCTCGACAAGACCATCGAAGCGGCACAGAAGGCATTTAAGTCCCTGTAAGTAAGTATCCCCCGGTCAAACCGGGGGCTTTAGCGATTGCTAGCCCCTCAAAGGGGCTTTAACGCAATCTTCAAAATCAAAAACACTTCTTGCCGTCATTCCCGCGCAGGCCGGAATGACGTTAAAAAAAGATTGTCGCCATATTCCCGGCACCGTCAAACCTTTTGGGTCCCCCAGCAAAGCCGGGGGATTACTCTTTGTATTTAGCTTGAACACTTATCCCTATCATTTGTATTCTCAGCATAACTCTGATTTTATTTCTCGATCACGCGCGTTGGAGCAGGTGGCATGCAGACATTAGAAGATCCCCAGCTTGAACAGGCATTAGTGAGCCTCAGCCGTCTGCTGAAAGCGGCCAGCTACTATCCGGGCGCCCACCCGGCAGTCAACAAAGCGGTGCATGAGGCCACGGAGAAGCTCCAGCAGGGGCTTGCCACGAGTTCCGAAGGGGTTATCGCCCTTGAGATAAAACGCCAGGGATTTTTATGCGAAGAACTCTGGCTCAGCCCGGAGAACAAAATACTTGCTCAACTAGCGCAGGTTTTTTTCCGGCATAAAATCAAGAGCCTGGTTTTATTTGCCGATCTGCGCGAACAGCACCTCTTGACACTGGCCCACTGTCTGAACCAGGAGCCGCAACAGCTCGAGGCCAGAGGCGGTGCTGCTCGCGTCCTTGAGGGCGCTCAGGCTACGAGTATTGTGCTGAACCAGATCGATTTGAATGCTATAGTGGCATCGAGGCAGAAACCCACGCCGGGAACACTCCTCCAGACAGAAAACACGGCAGCTCCTTCGACCCGGTTAGAAAGGGGTTCCGGGAAACATACGGCAGAGATGGAACCTACCGAGCGCAGACAGTCTCTAGCGCTGATGCTGCAGAAAGCACAACGCCTGCTTGAACTCGGGACCGAAGAACAGCTGCCTGCATTCCAGGGCTGTCTCAACAAGATCCGGCATCGCCTCGACTCCATCCTTGCAATCCAGCAGTACCGTTCCGATGCCTTGCAAGCCATAGCGTTACTCGACCGCTGGATTCAGGCCCGCTCCAACCCTGCCCCCTATGTGAGCGCAAGTAAACAATGCCTGCGCCAGCTTGACCCGGGCAGAAGCGTAGCGATGCTTTTGGATTGTGCGCATAACAACAGTCATCAGCGCAACCTGGCATTACGCACTATCAAACTTCTTGATTCAAGGGCCTGCGCCATGGTGTGGGAACAGCTTATCGTCGAGCCTAACCCCCAGATGCGGCGTTTTCTTACGCGTGTCATGGCCGCCCTGGGCCCGGCTGCGGATCAGATTATGCTTGAGCATCTGTATGACTCGCGCTGGTATGTGGCACGCAACGCGTTGAACATCCTGGGCTCCAGACGAAATCCCGAGTACATCAGTGCATTCAGAGCGCAGCTTGAGCATCGGGATCAGCGTGTGGTCAAAGAAGCGATCTCCGCCCTTGCCGCCATCAGACACGAACGTGCGACAGATGTGCTTCTGGAATACCTTTCGACACCGGGGTGCGTCCTGGCTGAACTCACAATCCTTGCCCTTGGAGCGCAACAGGACTCACGTGCCGTGCCTATACTGAGCCGGATAGCCCTCCAGCATGATCGTCTCCTGAAGCGGAAGAAAATCCGCCTGAAGGCCATTGAAGCTCTGGGGGAATCCCGCGATCCCAGCGCGAATACGGCGCTGGTGAAGATTATCCAGAAGGGGAAAATTATAAAACGAAGCGAGTACCGCGAACTGCGCCTCGCCGCCATCCGCGCTGTGGGGAAAACCGCAACCGCAGCGGAACGCGATCTGCTCGAACGCCTGAGCAGCGGCCACGATGCACAGATCGCTAAATGCGCCAGACAGGCGCTACAAACAGAGCAAAAGGAGTGACCCGCATCATGGCTGATCCGGTCCAGGATTTTCTCCACAGTTTCAGTGCCTACTATCGCAATCTGCGCCTTTACCCCTCCAGGCATCCCTCATGTCAGAACATGGCGCAGCGCTACTGGGAAGCTCTCGAAGGACTGATACAGTTGCAGCAGCACATCAAGATCGGGGTATTAGACGACACCTTGTTTATAAACGCTCAACTCTGTGATGTATCCAATCCTGCTGCCGAGGGGATGCTCGAGATCCTCCGCTCTCTTGAGATTGAAGGCTTCGAGATCCAGCGCTTCATCCAGAAAGAGCAGGCGCAGCGCTTTGTGGAACTTCTGCACAGCGACGCACTTCGTGGCACCGGTTTTGAAACGACTCTGCGCCACCACGGGATTGATACCATTCAGACCCTCGATAGCAGGGAGACAGAACACGGCAATAAACAGGCGCGCAGGGTTTATTCCCGCGTCATCCGGGCCGTGGCCGAAACCTGCAGCCTCATTGAAAACAACCAGATCCCCTCGGGAGAAAAACTTTTCGGCGCTGCAGAGAATATCACCCGCGAGTTGACCCGCGCTCCATACGCGTTTCTGGCCCTCACCATGATCAAGGACTATGATGACTACACCTACTGCCACTCGGTGAATGTCTCGGTGCTCGCTATCGCCATCGCGCGCGCATGTAACCTGAGCCATCATGAGACTCAAATCCTGGGCGTAGGAGCCCTGATGCACGACCTGGGAAAGCTGCGCATCAGCCCGGAGATTATAAAAAAACCCGGCCCTTTAAGTGTGGCGGAATTTGAAGAGATCAAGCGCCATCCGGAGTTGGGCGCAGAGATCGCATTGCAGATGGATGATATCAGCCCCGAAATTATTGACATCATCCGTGGCCACCATCTGTACTACGACCGTTCCGGCTATCCCCGGATTCAACTCAGTTCCACGAATTACCCCTACGCGGATATCGCCAGTGTCGCCGACACCTACGATGCCCTCACAACCCTGCGCGCGTATCGGCATCCAAACTCACCCGGCGTGGCAATCCAGAGACTGCAGCAAATAGCCGGGACCCAGCTCAATCCCCAATATGTTGGGGCTCTGATCCGGATTCTGGGCACCTATCCCGTAGGAAGCCTGGTACGTCTGGTGAACAACGAAATTGGTTTGATCGTGGATGGAGATATTGAAGATATGGAACGCGGCACTATCCGGATCCTGCGTGACAGTAACGGTAATGCGATTGACACTCCCCGGCTCCAAGAGCTGGAGAGTAAAAGCAGGTATATCGCCGGAGAGGTGGATCCTCTTCTGCACAACATCAATATCAGCGAATGGCTGTAATCAATGCAGACGCCCCAGCATGCGCACAGCGCGGAGGCGTACTTCCGGACTCGAATGCGCAGCGGCACTAACTCCTGCATCCATACCACCCATATCCCCGATTTCTCCCAGGGCATCCAGGCATGCGCACACCAACTCCGGATTATCTGAGCGGCACATGGTGTGCAGATATGGCACCAGGCGTTTATCCTTGAAATGTGCCAGCGCGCGCGCGGCATGAACCGCTACTGCCGGGCTCGGATCCTTCAGGCAACGAACCAGCGTCTGCAAGGCTGTTTTTTCCTGCCGCGCCCCCACTGCCTGCACGGCCACCGCGCGTACATCCGCATCCTGATCCTGCAGCAGATCTACGAGTATCGCTCCGGCCTCGGGGGTGCGGATACGTTCCAGGGTGTAAACTGCTGCAACGCGCTGGCGCCGGTCTGAGCTCTGCAACACTTTTCGCAGCCCGGATATATCTGCGCTTGCCTCCAACTGCTCAAGCGCTTCACTTGCCGCCTGGCGCACCTCAGGGTCATCGTCCTGTAGTGCCTGAAGCAAAACGTTCCGCTGCCTATCCTGCACAACCATCCTCCTTACCCGTTTTAGAGGTGTTCTCAAGCACCATTTAAGAAATCTACACTAATCATCGTAGTTCACATCAAGCCCTTTATCGAGCTCAATCACTTTGATCAGATTGGTCGAACCGGGCTGCCACAGGGGCGTTCCCGCAGTTACCACGATACAATCGTTCAAATTCGCCACCTTGGTACGCAAACTCCAGCGCCGCGCGGTGACAAACAACGCGTCACTACTGTCAAGGGCATCCACCTTCACCGGACGCACCCCCCAGATGAGGTTTAACTGACGACACACCCGTGCATCGGGACTCATTGCCACCACGGCACATCCGGGGCGGAAACGCGCTACGCAGCGTGCGGTAAAGCCGGACTGGGTATACGCCAGGATAGCCGCTGCCTGCAGATCGTTGGCGAGCCAGCCGCACGCCCTGCCTATGGCACGTGCCACGGCGGTCTCATCCGCCACATCCGCGGTTTCCATATCCAGGGTTGTATGGACATGGGGCTCGGT
>JAIVHC010000325.1 GCA_020201305.1 Geobacteraceae bacterium | reverse complement strand
TATAATCAGTGGCTCACCGAGCATACGTATTATCTGCAGGAATTTATTGAGCGCCAGTTCGAGGATCTTTCCGATTATCGGTATTCTGATCTGGAGCGGCTGCAGCGCTACCACAATATCACCAGCGAAGTGGTTGATCTGGTGATTCGCCCGATGATGGAGCAGGGCAAGGAACCCGTTGGCTCCATGGGGGATGATACCCCCCTCGCGTGTTTTTCCCAAAGTCAGCGCAATTTCAGCGATTTTTTCAAACAGAAGTTTGCCCAGGTGACCAATCCCCCCATCGATCCGCTGCGTGAAAAGGCGGTGATGTCGACCACCATCGGCCTGGGTGAAATCGGTAATCCGCTGGTAGAAGATAGAGACCGGGCACGGCGTTTGAAAAGTATTTCCCCGATCCTGTCGCGGGATATCTTCGATGCCCTGCTTTCCTTTGGTGATCCCGAGCGCCCGCGATATGAACCCTGCTACCTCTACGCCACTTTCTCCACCGGTTTTTCCGGCAGCCTGCGCGAAGCTCTGGAAACATTGACCGAGAAAGTGATCGATGCAGTTAAAAATGAGCATGTTCGAATCGTCATCCTTGATGATCGCTGTCTGAGCGAGCAGCAGCCCCTGATCCCTATGGCGATGGCGATCGGGTATATCAATCAGCGTCTGCTCGCTACCGGCCAGCGTCAGCATGTTTCTCTAGTGGCCTGCACTGCTGAAGTACTAGAACCACATTCGGCCTGTGTGCTTCTCGGTTACGGTACGATGGCTATTTATCCCTGGCTTCTTTATTCCACGGGCCTGCAGCTGTGCGAGAAACAGCAGAAAAGCGCCCGGGAGATCCGTGTGGCGCTGCAAAACATCTACAATGCCTTGAGTAAGGGAATTTTGAAGGTGATGTCCAAGATGGGGATCAGTGCCGTCTCCAGTTATCGCAACGCGGCACTCTTTGACCTGATCGGCCTCGATCGCCAATTAGTTGAGGAGTGTTTCCACAGTTCGGCGGCTTTGCTCCCCGGCCTCGGATATGCTGACATTGAAAAGCGAATCCGCAGGTGCAAACCCGAGAGGAGTATCTGTGCTTCCGCGAGATGGTCGATGGACGCGGCCTGCAATTCATCCGCGATGCCTTCGATTTCAAAAAGCCGCAGCGCAGCTTACCTCTTGAAGAGGTTGAGTCGGTAAAGGAAATTACCCGGCGCTTTGATTCGGCCGCGATGTCCCTGGGTGCACTGTCACCTGAGGCTCATATGGCTCTGGCCGAAGCCATGAATATTTTAGGCGGTAGCTCCAACTCTGGTGAGGGTGGCGAAGAGGCCGCGCGCTTTGGCACGGAGCGCAACAGCAAGATCAAACAGATCGCATCTGGACGTTTCGGGGTCACGCCTGAATATCTGCGCAGCGCTGAAGAGATTCAGATAAAGCTGGCCCAGGGCGCGAAGCCCGGCGAGGGGGGACAGTTGCCGGGGGAGAAGGTAACTCCTACGATCGCGACCCTGCGTTTCACTATCCCCGGTGTGACTCTTATTTCCCCACCGCCGCATCACGACATATATTCTATAGAAGACCTGGCCCAGCTGATATTTGATCTCAAGCAGATCAATCCGGATGCCATCATCAGTGTGAAGTTGGTATCAAGCGAGGGGGTGGGTACGATTGCCGCCGGGGTCGCCAAGGCCTACGCGGATAAGATCGTCATCTCCGGTGCTGATGGTGGGACCGGGGCCGCGCCCTTCAGCTCAATTAAATCAGCGGGAAATCCCTGGGAACTGGGGCTGGCTGAAGCGCATAACAGCCTCAAGGCCAACAGCCTGCGCGAGCTGGTGCGGCTTCAGACCGATGGTGGACTCAAGACCGGTCGCGATGTGGTTAAGGCGGCTCTGCTTGGGGCAGAGACCTTCGGCTTTGGTACTCCGCTGCTGGTGATTCTGGGGTGCAAGCTGTTGCGCGTCTGTCATCTCAATCGTTGCACCGTGGGAATTGCCACCCAGGATGAACAGCTGCGTGGGCATTACAATGGCACGGTTGAGAAAGTAGT
>JAIVHC010000157.1 GCA_020201305.1 Geobacteraceae bacterium | reverse complement strand
CTGTGGGTGAGTTTTTGCGACCCCATCCTAATTGAGACGGAAAAAATCCTTGGCCTGATTTTTCTGTCTGTCGATTGAGTAGGTGTCCGGCGCGGTTCCAGGGGCAAACATTTCGATACGTATATTCTGGCTATCCTCCGGTACCAAGAGCCCAGTTTTCGGATCTATAGGATGAAATTCTATTGTGTCCGGAATATAGAAATTCTTTTTTTCCAGGGATGTGCACGCCTGTTGCATAAAATCAACCCAGGCGGGCGCTGCCGCCTTTGATCCGGTTTCCTGTCTTCCTAAGGGACGTTGTTGATCATACCCTACCCATGAAACCGCAACCAACTGAGGTATATATCCCACAAACCATGCATCATGCAGATTGTCAGTGGTTCCGGTTTTACCCGCAACCGGGCGCTGCAGCGCTTTCGCGCGCCACCCTGTGCCATTTTGAACTACCGATTCGAGCATATTGGTAATAAGAGCAGCAGTCTCCTTTGGCATGACACGATTTTTTCGTGGGGCTATGAGTTCCTGTCCTTGTTTAGGACCGGTGGGGAAATCTGCCGGATCAGTAGACTCAAGAACCTTGCCGTGTCTATCATAAATTTTTTCAATATACGCCGGTGAAATATGGATTCCTCCGTTGGCAAATACGGAATAAGTCGTACCCATTTCCAGCGGTGTTACGGTGCTGGTACCCAGGGCCATACTCAAATCCATATTTATATCTGATTTAATACCCAACTTGCGCATATAGTTAGCAGCATAGCCTATGCCTATTTCTTTCAGTAATTTAATGGATATGACGTTGTACGAATGTGCGAGTGCCTCGCGTAAGGTGGTAGCCCCATAAAATTTGTTGCTGTAGTTGTCCGGCTTCCACTCCCTCTTTTTGCCTTCCTCATCCGTATCCTTATAAATAAGGGGAGTATCCACAATAATGGATGCAGGCGTATATCCTTTATCCAACGCAGCAGCATATATTAGGGGTTTAATGGCGGAACCAGGCTGGCGCTGGGCCTGAAGCACGCGGTTGAATTGACTTGCCACCTGGTTGCGGAGTCTTTTCTGTACCGTATTCTGAGTAGGGAATAACCTCAAAGGGTTCGCCCCACTCCAGAGAAGTGCGTTGGATAATACCCCTGTGTTTTCCATACTGCACTTCTATATTCCCTTCGGAGTTGAGAGCACTTAGGATGGCTGGATAAACTTTTCCAACTTCAAGACGCTCAGGAACATTGTCAAATTCCTTATCCCATTTATCTGGATTTACAACATGCTCCGGCGTTCGTAAGCCGCGGCGGCGGTCGTGAGCCTGTAGATTTTCTCGTACCGCTGTCTGTGCAGCCTGCTGCATGTCGAGGTTTATGGAGGTTTGGATCTCCATACCTGCAGTATAGAGTTGTTCTTCCCCGAATTCCTGTTCCAGATAACGGCGTACCTGCTCGGTAAAGTAACCTGTGCCGGCAGCAGTGTTATTTTTTCGCGGGTGAATGGAGAGTTCTTCTGAGCGCGCCTGCTGTAACTGGGACGCAGTTATGAAATCGTTCGCCAGCATGCGCTCCAGGACGTATATTTGGCGTTTACGGGCACGTTCGAAATGTCTGTAAGGGGAATAACGGCTTGGGGCCTGAGGTAATCCTGCTAACATGGATGATTGGGCAAGGGAGAGATTCTCTACATCGGTAGCAAAATAGTTTTCAGCCGCAGCTTGCACCCCGTAGGCCCCGTGTCCAAGATAAATCTGATTGAGATACAGGTGGAGAATTTCTCGCTTTGAGAAGTTCTGTTCAATACGCCAGGCAAGGATGGCTTCCTTGAATTTGCGTGAAAATTTGCGTTCCGGCGTGAGTAACAGGCTCTTGGCTACCTGCTGGGTTATAGTGCTTCCACCCTGGACAATTCCTCCGGCGCGGATGTTCTTTATTGCAGCACGAAATATGGAGATAAAGTCCAACCCCTCATGCTCAAAAAAGGACGCATCTTCTGCCGCAACAAAGGCCTGAATCAGTTTTTTGGGCATCCGGTTAACCGGGACCACAATGCGCCGTTCGCGGTAGAATTCCGCAATTTTGTGACCGTCCGAGCTGTAAACACTTGTAACCGCCGCAGGCGCATAATCTTCAAGCTTGTCCAGTTGAGGCAAACTACGGGACACAAAAAAATATGCCCCAGTGAGGGCGGAACAGCCAATAATTGCCCCTGCCACAATGGTGATGAGGGTATAGCGAATAATTTTGCCAAGCATATATCTTTTTCCGTAGGCTGAGAAATTGCAACCCTGTCTTATGGTGTGATGTTTAAGGGTAAAATAGAAGAGTAGTATATCAGAAGCACAAAGACTTTGTCAGAGTGGAGTTACCTATGAGCACGGAGATCGGGCTGATAGTTCTGTCTTTTTTTACCTCTGCCTTGAGTGCAGTAACCGCTGCAGGGGGTGGTATGCTGTTGATCTCTGCTATGGCGCTCTTTTTGCCGGTAAACGTTGTTATCCCTCTCCACGCGGTTACGCAGCTGATAAGCAACTTCAGCAGGGCTACGTTATCCCCTGGTGCGACAGTATGGCACATCTGTCTGCCTTTTCTGCTGGGAATAGCTCTGGGGGTCCCTGGTGCTATAAGCGTTTACAGTGTTTATCAGGCCAAATTTTCTGCTCTTCCCCTGGGTGTGTTTGTGCTGCTAATGGTGTGGATACCCCCCGGTAAAATTGCTCAACTGCTCAAGCCGAACAGCACAATAACAGTGCAAAGAACCTCCGGAACAGACAGATTAGAAACGCACAGAATTTCCTTTAGGAAACTTGGTTTCGGATTTCTGGGTTTTATACAGATATTTATAACCTTATTTGTGGGTTCATCTGCGCCATTAAATCTGCCATTTTTACTTCAGCAAAGGCTAAAGCGGGATCAACTAGTCTCCACCTCGGCTATGATGATGACAGGAGTAAGTCTGGCTAAAATTGCGATTTTTATAGCGGCCGGTTTTTGCTTTTCAACTTATGTCTGGCTCATGCTGGGGCTTGTCTTCGCTGTATCTGTCGGTTCATGGGTCGGTACCAGGTTACGCCAGTACATCCCGGAAAAGAAATTTGCGCGCCTGCTGAAACTGGTTTTAACCCTTCTTGCACTCCGGCTGGTTATTGTATCCATCGTGTAGCAACGTTTGTGGTTGTGCGCTTTAAAATTTTCCTATTCAACCGTAACCGATTTTGCGAGATTGCGTGGCTGATCTACGTCTGTGCCTTTTAGGACGGCAATATGGTAGGCCAGTAGTTGGAGTGGAATAGAGGTAAGAACAGGCATCAGATCATCGTGGATTGTCGGGATGGTAAAGAGATTCTGTGAGCTATCCTTCAAGTTGGGGAGAATGCTGTCCGTAATAGTTATCAGCTGGCCACCTCTGGTTCTTACCTCTTCCATGTTGGATACAACCTTGCCAAAGGTATGGTTGTAGGGGGCAAGGCACACCACAGGCAAATCTTCGTCTATCAGGGCAATGGGGCCGTGCTTCATTTCCCCGGCAGGATACCCCTCGGCGTGGATATAGGAGATCTCCTTGAGTTTCAACGCACCCTCAAGAGCGATGGGATATTGATTGCCTCTACCCAGGTAGAGGAAGTCACTGGTGTGGATGTAGTTTCTCGCCGCGTCTTCAATCTGCGCATCCAATTCCAGGGTCTCTTCCATTTTACGTGGGAGGGTGAGGAGTTCCCCAATCAAATCCGCTTCTATCTGCGTATCTATACAGTTTCTTACCTGCCCCAGATAGAGAGTAAAGAGGAAAAGGGCAACCAACTGAGTGGTAAAAGCCTTGGTGGATGCCACCCCGATTTCGGGCCCGGCATGGGTATAGAGGACTCCATCGCTGTCGCGAGTGATGGAGGATTCAACTACATTGCAGATCGCGAGCACCTTCCCCTCTTTGGCATGGCTTTCGCGTAACGCTGCCAGGGTATCGGCGGTTTCCCCGCTTTGGCTTATCACGATTGTGAGGGTTTTGGCGCTGACAAGGGGGTTGCGATAGCGGAATTCGCTTGCAATATCGACCTCTACCGGAATTCTAACGTGTTTCTCCAGGAGAAATTTTCCTACCAGGGCTGCATGCCAGGATGTACCGCAGGCGATGATGTAGATCCGCTCCATATCCCGCAGGGTCTCGGGGTCAATCCCCAGACTATCAAGGACTATGGTTTTTTTGCTTTTATGCACCCGCCCGGCGATGGTATCCGCCACGGCGCGTGGCTGTTCATGAATTTCCTTGAGCATAAAGTGGCGATAACCACCCTTTTCGGCCATTAGTGGGCTCCAGGTGATGGTTTTGCTCATTTTGTCGAGCTTCTTGCCCTCAAAATCGATAAATGACAACCCTTCTTTACTGCAGATGGCTATTTCTCCATCGTGGAGAAAAATCATTTCACGCGTGTGGCTTAGCATAGCCGGGATATCGGAAGCGACGAAGTTCTCGTTTACCCCCTGCCCTACAACCAGAGGAGACCCGGACTTTGCTGCAATCATCTGATCCGGGTATTTATCTGAAATGACCACAATCGCAAAAGCGCCTTCGAGAATGTGGGTTGATTGGTATGTCCAATTCCAAGGCTGCCACTGAGAGGGGTCTTATTCAGTTGCTGCTCCAGATTAACCAGTTTTCCTTTGGCTCTGACGCTGTAAAGTTGCCCGTGCTCAGAGGTCGCAATGCCGGCGGAATCATAGCCACGATATTCGAGTTTTTTCAATCCGTCGAGTATGATATCTGCCGCGTTCTGTTCTCCGATATATCCTACAATGCCGCACATATGGGTAATAACTCCAGTTCATGGGGAGAAGTTGTGAAATTAAGCCATGCCATCCATTTTTGTGCTTTCTGCGAAAGCATCATGTGTTACTTTTTGCGTTTTTTACGCCATCCCGGAACAATTTTCTGTTCTGCGCGTGAGAGTGCGAGCGAGTCCGGGGGCACGTCTTTAGTAATGGTAGAACCTGCGCCTATAAGGCTATTGCGTCCAATTGTGAGCGGGGCGACAAACTGAGTGTCGCTTCCGACAAAGACGTTATCTTCTATAGTGGTTTTGTGTTTATTAACACCATCGTAATTACATGTGATGGTACCGCAGCCGATGTTGACATCTTCACCCAGCTCGGCATCGCCAATGTAGCTTAAGTGACTCGCCTGGGAGCGCAACCCGATATCTGCCTTCTTGGTTTCGACAAAGTTTCCGATTTTATTAAAACCTCGCAGATGGGTGCCGGGTCGCAGATGCGCCATAGGGCCCACGTTGCACTGTTGCTCCAGGGTAGAGCCTTCAATATTGCTGCCGGAGCGGATAAAACAACGCGCGCCAATATGGCTGTCGCTGATGACGGTTCCGCTTTCGATAATACAGTCAGCTTCAATGTGAGTAGTACCGTGAAGATGCACTCCCGCCTGGATGTATGTATCCGCCTCAATACACACATCGGCATCGATATAGGTAGAGGCAGGATCTTCCATGCTCACTCCTGCAAGCATATGTGCGCGATTGATTCGAGTACGCATCTGTGAACACGCACTCGCGAGCTGGGCACGGTCGTTAACCCCCATGCTTTCGGCTACATCTGCAAGGACGGCGGAGCTTACGCTAAGACCTTCTCTGGTTGCGAGAGAGATAATGTCGGTTATATAGTACTCCTGCTGTGCATTATTATTATCCAGCTGTTGCAACAGGGGGGCTACCGTGGGCGCCTGGAGGGCAAAAATCCCGGTGTTGATTTCCGTTATCTTTTTTTGCTCTGTACTGGCGTCTTTTTCCTCCACAATGGAGACGATCTTGCCGTTATCGCGCACAATACGCCCGTAACCATAGGGGTTTTCCACCTCAGCTGTGAGGACAGAAACACAGGCGTTGGCAGACTGGTGTGTTTCGATCATTTTTTCCAGGGTTTCACGCTGCAGTAATGGCACATCGGCGCAGAGTAACAGCACGGTGCCAGAGAACTTCTGCAATCCCTCCCACGCAACCTGAACCGCATGCCCGGTGCCGAGTTGTTCGTGTTGATGGACAAATTCCACCCCTGAGTCAGAAAACACATCCTTGACCAGATCAGCTTCGTGCCCAACCACCATTACAGTCTTGGTGCACCCGAGTTTTCTGGTTAACTTGAGTGGATATGCTGCCATGGGGTAGCCGGCAATGGGATGGAGTACCTTTGGATGTTTGGAGAACATGCGGGTTCCTTTGCCGGCGGCAAGGATAATTGCTCCGAGGTTATCGCTCTTCATTCGTAATCCCTTGTAGTATATGTTAAAATCTCATTTCTAACGGAAATTAAGGATTCAGTCAAGCTCAACGCCAGTGGGGCATGTATATGAAAGACGAACGCCAGATTATTTCCCGCCAGCTCGATGAGGTTGAAAAGATGCTCAAGGAGTTGCGGGTACAATACGAGCAGTACTTTGCCGGGGTGGAAAAGATTGCACCCCTTAAGGCCAGAGATAATCTTGAACGCCAGTTGCGCCTTCTCGGGCGCCGGAAAATTGTGCAGACCGAACTGCGCTACCGTCTGTACAATTTATCCAGTAGCTTTCACTCCTACAAAGGGATGTGGGAGAGGATTCAGCGCCAGATGGACGAAGGACGTTACCCGCGTCATACTAAAAAAATTTCCACTGCAACGGCGCAACATGGAGGCAAGTCCGCCGCTGTTAAGTCTACCGATCCGGCTCAATTGTATCAGGATTATCTGCGTTTGTGTATGGAGTGCAGGGTTCCGGCCTCTATCGATGGGATAAATACCATGGAGACCTTTCTGCGCAACAAGGAGAAGGTAATCCGGCAACGCTACGGCAACGTACAGTGCCGTTTTGATGTGGTCAACGAAAATGGGAAGCCTAAAATTAAAGCGAAGTTGAAGCGTTGAAACATGTGGAACATAAAACAACAGATATTGTGTTGGTTGCGTGCCATAGCGGCAGCCTTCTCCAGAGCACCCCCCTTGGAGTTGGCTCGCTGTGTGCCGGACTTCCACCTTTCTGTAGAAGTGAAATTCTGAATCTCCCCCCTGCTTTTGATATCGAGCACATATGTGAAGCAGTATCCGCGCTGCAGCCGAAACTTGTCGGTTTCAGTATGTATGTATGGAATCGCGCCAGACTACAGGATTTCGCGTATGAGCTTAGAACCCATCTGCCGGATACTGTGTTCGTGGCTGGTGGGCCCGAGGTGTCTTGCAGAGCATCTACCTGGGAGCAGAACTCCAGTTCACCCCTCCTTTATGATATCGTGATACAGGGTCACGCAGAGCTTCTGTTTCAGCAGGTGGTGGCCGAGGTTATGGATGGGATCTTTGTGCGCCCTGCTGAAACCCAGGTTTTGTGTGAAACTGCGACACCATTGCCCGAATCTCCCTGGCTTAACGAAATCCTTACACCGCAGCGCGGGGTGTTGCTTGAAACTGCACGCGGGTGCCCTTTTCGCTGCGCTTATTGTTTCGATGCGCGCGGGAATCGTGCAGTAACCCGGATTCCCTACCTGCGTCTGCAACAAGAGCTGGAGTTGTTTGTAGCGCACGGGGTCGAGCAGGTCTGGGTGCTGGATTCGAGCTTCAACGTACCCTGCTCCAGAGGCAAAGAGCTGTTGCGCCTGTTTCTGGAATATGCCCCGGAGCTGCACTACCATCTGGAAGCAAAAGCAGAATATATTGATGCTGAAACAGCGCAGTTGCTCGCGCAGCTTTCCTGTTCGGTACAGGTTGGACTCCAATCGGTGCACGTCCAGGTGTTGAAAAACGTGGATCGCACTCTGGATATGCAGCGTTTCGAGGCGGGATTGTTTGAGCTGTATCAATATGGAGTCACCTACGGGATTGATCTTATCTATGGCCTTCCAGGAGATAATTACGCCGGTCTGTGTGAAAGTCTCGAGGTAGCGCTGGGTTTTTTTCCCAATCAGATAGAACTTTTCCCTCTTGCTTTATTACCGGGGACCGAGCTGGAACAACGGCGTTGCACCTATACGCTCAAAGCTCTACCGGAACCTCCGTATACGGTTATTTCCACTTCCAGCATGGACACTGAAGGGTTTGCACGTGCGGCAGTTCTTACAGCGGCATTGAATCTGTTCTATAACACCGGCCGCGCCGTATCCTACTTCGAGGTGCTCTGTAGTGCCTGTAATTGCAGCGGGGTTGAGTTTCTCGAGCATCTGGGCATCTGGTTACAGCAGGAAGGAGCTGTCTGTGTAGAGTCTCCCCTGCCGGACTGGGAGGTAAAGCAGGCCTACCGCTTGCAACTTGAGTTTATCCGTACATACTTCTCTCAGCTGGGGCTGGAAAATCTCGTGCCCGCAGCGCTGGATATTATGCATTACCACTATCTGTACGCGGAAACAATTCTAGGCCCGCCCCTGTTTCCTGTGTCCTCGCAGGATAATAATGATACACAGGATGGATCTGGGAGCTGGGCTCTTGCAGAAGGGGTGCGCATGGGCAAATTTGCCTATCCCGTTGAGAAATATCACAATGCCGGAGTGGATGATCTGGTTGAATTTGTATATCTCAACGCTCAAGAAGATTGCGGGGCCCTGTTTCATCGTGGTCCGCATGGGGTATGTTGCAAAGAGGTGCCAGTGGATGTGGTTGAACTATTCCGCTCTTGTGTTGGGGCCTCGCAGCTGCCCGCACAATTCGGATGTCTCGATCCGGCCCAGACAGGGAAATGGCTTCGGGATGCGGTCGCGAAGGGAAGCCTGTTTCAGCGACCTTCATCATGATACAGAAGGCGCAAAGCGCGGCGCACTCTGGCAAGAAGGCGCACTGAATTAACCGGTTTGGCGATAAAGTCAATAAACCCCATATCCAGCAACTTTGCTTCCTCTGCTGCGGTAGCGCGGAATGAAAGTCCCATAAGGGGGGACTTTTGTGTCGTGTTGTGGTGTTTTAACGCCGTGTGAAAACGGGTAATATCCAGATCTGGGATTTGACTTTCGATAATTATCAAATGGGGCTGCGTACTGGAACAGAGCTTCAACGCCTCACTGCTGTTATTAGCAGTGCTCACACTGTAGCCCGCCTCACGCAGAATAGCCGCTGTGATATTAACCATCTGCGGGGTGTCGATCACGAGGATGCGCCACTGATTGTCATCGAAATTTTCGACGATATTGTGTAAATAGTGGGTGTTTACTGCAGCATGTATCTCCGCTGGTGTGGTTACAATGGGGACAATATGCATACCCGTGGCAAACGAGAGGGTGTCCAGGGTTTCAATATCCAGGGGATTGACTACTGCAAGGTAGAGTTTTTTATTTTCCACTTTCAGGGGAAAGATGAGCTTTTCCAGCGCTTTCTGACTGTCAATCAACTCTAGGATCGAAGCGGAAAATTTGTGATTCGCAATGTTGCGCGCGGTTTTAAAGCCGAACTGGTGCGCCAGGGTCGCGGCAATATCCTTCTGTTCTATAATATTCTGCTCTTCGAGAATTTCGCCCAGACTTTTTCCGCTATTCTTTTGCGCGTTCAGCGCATCTTCCAGTTGTTCCTGGGTAATAATCCCTGCTTCAAGAAGCACCTCACCGAAACGTTTGCGTTTTTTCCCTGCCATTGGTGTTCTCCGTGTGGGTTGTAGAGCATAAACAACAGATATCAAGCGCAATCAGACATAACGGCCACCTTGTTATCCCTACCGTAACAGCCCTCTTTAGTGCCTGCTTTCCTGCAGGGTTTCTATGATCTGTCCTACTTCTTCTGGTGTGAAACTATAGCTGGTGCGGCAGTATTCGCAGGTTACCACATTTTCTTCTGCACTGTTCTGCATCTCCTGCAGTTCTTCAGTTCCCAGAGTCGAAAGCATCCGCGCGACTCCGGATTTGCTGCAGTGACATTTGAACTTCAGTTCTGCGGGGGGGTACAGATGTATATTCTCAGATGGAAATATGTGCTGGATCAGATCTTCAGGAGTCGCTCCTTGTGCGATTAAACCAGATATCGAATGAAGTGATTTGATGTGATTTTCCACCGCGTCAATCTTTTCCGCTTCTGTCTGCGGCATAACCTGAAGCATCAACCCGCCGCAGGCACTGATATGTCCGTCGCGATCCAGCATAACCCCAAGCGCTACGGATGTGGGGGTTTGTTCCGATTCGGCAAAATACTGCGCCACATCATCGCCTATTTCGCTGGTACTTAGCTGTACCATACCGCTATAGGGCTCCTTCATCCCCAGATCCTTTACCACGCGTAAAAACCCCGCTCGTCCTACCGCGGCGGCAACGTCAAAATTATTATCCCGTGGTGGTATGTCTGCCACCGGATTTTTAATGCTTGCGCACACGTGTCCCTGCGCACTGACTTCGGCATGGAGTTTTTTTAAGGGGCCGTTTCCCTCAATGCTCAGAGCGAGGCGCTGATTTCCCTTTAGCTGACTTATCATTAGAGATGCGGCACTTACCACGCGCCCCAGTGCAACACTCGCTGTGGGGTCAGTTTGTTGCAGCCTGCAGATGTGGGCGCTCAGGTTGGTGGTGTTGACTGCCGCAACCCTGAAGGCGCCATCGTTACTCATTCCCCTTACCAGAGTATCCGGGCGGGGAGGGGTTGAATCCAAGGTTACCATTTCTCCAGGCGCTCCTGTGCTTTCTTCGCTTCCTCGCTCTCGGGGTATTTATCCGTTACCTTTTCCAGAATAATTTTCGCGTTGCGGGTATCGCCAAGACCGTAAAATGCCAGGCCCTGCTTCAGCAGAGCTGCTGGAACCTTGGGATGCTCGGGATACATCTGCATCACATCCTGAAACTGGAGAATGGCGCTTTCGTACTTTTTGTTTCCATACAGGGTTTCCCCGATCCAGTACATGGCATTCACCGTGAGCTCGTGCCGGGGGTATTTCTCCACGAAGGTAGTGAATTTTTCCCGTGCTTCCCTGAACTTCATATCCTCCTGCACCAGTTGAAGGGCTACACGATACAACTCTTCTGCCTCAGGAACGGTTTCTGCGCGCAGAGGTGTGGTAGCTGCAGTAATGGTACTTTGATGCGCGGATGTGGATGCGGTGGAGGGAAGTGGCGCAGGTATCTGATCCTGTGGCATTTCGGTAGATGTGCCCGGTTGCGTGGGACCCTCAAGACGCTCTTCCATTTCAACCATGCGCAACTCCAGGTCAGACAGGCGCAGACGGATCTGTTCGCGTAATTGTTCGAGCGCCTCTTCCTGATCTGCAATTTGGCCATTGATACTCTGGATATCAATACGGGTGTTGTCCAGTTCGGCGCGCTGCTCTGCCTGGCGTTGCAGGATCTCTTTGATTTTACTGTCATTCTCCAACCCTGCCGTGCGTTGTTCCAGGGTGGTCACCTTACTCTGTATCCTGTTCAGGTCAGTCCTCAGAGGCTGGTTCCCCTGAAGGGGAGCACAGGCACTCAGGTAGCCCAGACCCAGGACGGTGGCGCAACAGATGAGCTTGTATTTCATGGAAAAATTCTCCTGCTTGTATTGGTGGCTCAAAACAAAGGCCGCACAACAGAAAGTTGTACGGCCCGTGTTAGCAACAGTCACAATAAGGTGCTGTGCTGGTGGTACCCGTTACTGTTGTGGCTTGAATTCGGCGCGCCGGTTGAGAGTCCAGGCTTCTTTATTGGAAGCAGGATCCAGCGGCTTTTCTTCACCGTAAGATATTGTGCGAATGCGGTCACTGTCTACCCCGAGGTTTTCCAGGTATTGAGCCGCAGCGCGGGCACGCTTCTCTCCCAGAGCGAGGTTGTATTCATCAGAGCCACGCTCATCGCAGTGCCCTTCAAGAATGATACGGGTATCGGGGTTCTGCTCCATATATAGAGCATTGTTCTGCAGGGTCTGACGTGCGTCGGTATCCAGGTCATACTTGTCAAACGCGAAGTGAATCCGCTCCAGTTCCACCTCTAACTCAGTGTCTGCGGTGGTATCCTCGCTGGAAGTGGTATCAGTTACCTCATCCTCGGAAAAACTACCATCGTCGTACCCGCTACCATATGTATCTTCGGTGCTACTCACAGCTTCGCTTGCAGTATCCGCAGGGGCTTCTGTTTCTTCAACCGGCTTGGCACATCCGCTCGTAAGTAGAGCGACCAGAGCCAGCAACGGCAACATCTTGAAAAATTTCATCGTATGATCTCCTTTTAACGTGGGTACATTGAATGCTTTAATCTCATCTAACAAGGGTAAGTATACAGAAAAGAACAAAAAAGACAAATGGATATAATGGCTTTTATCCTAGAGTTTCAGCCTTAATAAGAGTTACTTTCCTTCTGCGCCAAACATGTGCAGCCACTCAGCATATCCTTCAGCCTCCATCTGATCGTACGGAATAAAGCGCAGGGCGGCAGAATTAATACAGTAACGCAAACCTGTAGGCGCGGGCCCATCTTGGAATACGTGCCCCAGATGGGAGTCGGCCTTCCGGCTGCGCACCTCGGTTCGCCGCGTAAACAGGCCGTTATCCTCAACTTCGATGATACGTTCAGGATCTAGAGCCTGATAAAAACTGGGCCACCCGGAGCCCGAATCAAACTTATGCGTAGAGCTGAACAGCGCTTCACCGGAAACAATATCGACGTATATCCCCGCACGCTTGTTATCATGGTACGGGTTTGAAAAGGGTGGTTCTGTCCCATTTTCCTGTGTTACCCGGTACTCCAGCTCCGAGAGGGTTTTGCGCAATTGTGTATCGGTGGGGGGTGAGAACCCTTTTTCCTGCGGGGAGGCTTTCTCCCGAGGGTTTTCATCCTCCTTCCATGTTTGATCCAGGAACTGTGCCCGTCCGGATCCTGTTCGATATTGGGAATAGCGTAGCGGACACTTGCGGTAATATCCCTGGTGCTCATCTCCGGCGGGATAGAAATTTTTATAGGCGCGAATATTTGTAGCTATTTCAGTACTAAAGCGTCCACTCCTCTGGATCTGTTCCAGCGATTCGAGCGCAGCCTTTTTCTGTTCCGCGTTATGATAAAAAATGGCGGTGGTGTAATGATCTCCGCGATCGGCGAACTGTCCCCCTGTATCTGTGGGATCAATCTGACGCCAGAATATGTCAAGCAGTTGGGTATAACTAACCAGCGCGGGATCGTAGATAATCTGTACTGCCTCACGGTGGGAGGTGGTGCCAGAGGCAACCCGCGCATAGCCCGGATCTGGTTCGTCCCCGCCACTGAACCCGACAACCACCTGCTTGACCCCTTCAATGCCAGAAAAGGGATGCTCCATGCACCAGAAGCATCCACCGGCAAATGTTGCGAGTTCTGTTTCAGTATTGTCATCCCTTCCCGCTGCGGCACCCGGATGAAACGGCAGCGGCAGCAATACGAGTAACATGGTCCAAATGGATAGATGCGTATATGACATAAGTCCTCCCTGATATCCTCTGCGAGTGATTCGCACTATTTCTGGCGGTCCTTTTCCATGGAGGCATGGGAACAAAAAACGATACTTCTAAACCAGACTCTTGCAGATGGTTTTTTTACCACAGGAAAAATTTTATCCTAGCATCCATGCCTGTTTGACAGTTTATCTGCTTTTGCACTACTATCAATGAGTATTTTTACGGGAGTATTCTTTGCTTAGCCATCTTATGATTTTTTGCGAAAGCATCTTCAAATGACTGAATCAATAACTGACTATACAGCCCAGATTGCACGGATTCGCAAGCTCGCGCAGGAGAAGGATGTACTTATTCTGGCACATAATTACCTCAATGATGAAATTCAGGCGTTAGCTGATATCACAGGTGATTCTCTTGCCCTTTCCATTGCCGCAGCAGAGACAGACAAAAGTGCCATCCTGTTTTGCGGGGTTCACTTTATGGCTGAGAGCGCTGCAATCCTTGCACCGGAAAAAACCGTACTCCTCCCTAACATGGAGGCGGGGTGCCCCATGGCCGACATGGTGACCCCGGAAGGGATTGAAAAGATGCGGACCCAATATCCCGGTGCTCCGGTAGTAGCGTATGTCAATACCACCGCAGCAACCAAGGCTGCGAGCGATATATGCTGTACCAGTGCTAACGCGGTGAAGGTGGTGAATTCCCTGCCGGATAAGGAAGTTATCCTCGTGCCGGACCGCAACCTGGGGAGCTATATTGCCTCCCGGGTGGATAAGGTGTGTCATCTGTGGGACGGCTGTTGCCCTATTCACGATGAACTCGGTGCTGACAAGATGCGTGAATGCCTCAGCAGCCACCCTGATGCTATAAGCATGGCGCACCCCGAATGTATCCCCGAGGTACTGGAACAGGTGGATCAAGTGCTCTCTACCGGAGGGATGCTTAATTTTGTGCGAAACAGTTCCCACTCTACCTTTATTGTTGCCACCGAACGCGGGATCGCATGTCAGTTGCGCAAGGATAATCCGGATAAAACTTTTATCTTCCCCGATTATGAGTTTATCTGTGAGGATATGAAACGCGTGACCATTGATGATGTGGAAAGCAGTTTAAATACTTTCGAACATCGCATTACCATTCCGGAAGATATCCGCCGGGACGCGCATCGTGCCCTGGAGCGCATGCTCGCCATCCCCAGGGATTAACCGACACAGATCCAGGGTTATTTTTGGCTCTGCAATATATTCCAATTCACATGCAGCAACGGGCGCACAGGCGCCCGTTGCTGTTGGAGACCCCGTGACGTCACAGGAAAACACGATACAGGAGCGCTTTTACACCACGGTGCAGTCTTTCAGCGCCGAGATGGAAAATTTCCGTGGCTCTGCCAATCTGCTCGGGTTGAATGGGAGCGCTGCGGGACGTTTTCTCGCCCCGCTTCTGCGTTCCGGGGAACCGGCGCTGGTTTTTCTTGCTCCCGACCTGAATCAGGCCCGCCGTCTGTATCAGGAGTTGCAGTTTTTTGCCCCCAGACCCGAAGCGGTGTATCTGTTTCCGAACTGGGAGGTTGCTCCGTACGATCCCCTGACTCCTCACCGCGACCTTGAAGCAACGCGCCTTGAGACCCTTCTTGCCATCCGCCGCGGACGCGCGGAAGCGGTGATTACCACGCCCGCGGCAGCGATGCAGCGTCTAATCCCTATCGCCGCGCTGGATGCCCTCAGCAGCGAACTCATAATCGAAGAGGAATACGAACGCGATATCCTGCGACGGCGCCTGTATGACCTGGGTTACCGTGATGTGCCGCTGGTGGAGGATATGGGGACATTCTCCCTGCGCGGAGATATTCTCGATCTGTATCTGCCCACGAGTTCGAAGCCAGTGCGGGTTGATTTCTATGGCGACTTTATTGAAAGTATGCGCTACTTCGACCCCGAGACCCAGCGCAGTGAGGCGGAGGGGCCGGAACGTCTTGAACTTGTACCTGCGCATGAAATGGTGCTCGCAGGAGATTATCTGGACCACTTCAGCCAGCGCCTCAAACAGCGCTGTGACGAACTTGAACTTCCACGCACCACGCGTGAGGCGGTACTGGAGGAGGTACGCGAAGGGCTTCTGGCCCCGGGGCGTAATTTTCTCCTCCCCCTTAATTATTCGAGCCTTGATACCCTGTTTGACTATGTTAACCCGCACACGGTTGTGCGCCTCGATCCGCCCGAAACCGATCGCGCTGCGGATGAGTTCAGTGCCCAGATTACTGCGGGTATCCAACGTGTCGCCGCAGGATCTGAACCTTTTGTGGAACCGCACCAACTGTATCTGAGTGTGCAGGAGCTCGAAGCCGCTCTGGGAGTGCCGCGCCGCATAGATATCTGTTCCCTTCAGGTGTACGAGCTCGATGCCGAACCTCAGGTGTTCAAGGTTAACTGTCGCTCCAACGCCGCATTTACCCAGGTTAAGGTGGAGCAACGGCTGGATATCCTCAGTAAACAGCTTAAGGCATGGCTCAGTGAATCCTGGCGTGTGGAACTGGTGTGCCACAAGGAGGGGCAGGCGCGCCGCCTGGCCGATCTCCTCCGTCCGCGCGGGGTCGAGCTCACCCTGGAAAACCATGCAGGTACGAAGACAAAGACCCCGGTGCTGCGGATTGCCGATCTGGCGCGCGGGTTTCAACTTCCCGATGAGCAGGTAGCGATAATTACCGAAGAGGAGATCTTCGGCCCCCGGGCGCGGCGCCGGGGTAAAGAGGGTGCACGCGCAAAAGCGTCCCTTTCGTCCTTGGCACAGCTGCACGAGGGCGACTATGTGGTCCATGCGGATCACGGTATCGGAATCTACCGCGGTCTCGAGCAGGTGCACAGCGAAGGTGTCGAAGGAGACTTCATCCAACTCGAATACGCCGGCGGGGATAAGCTCTATCTACCGGTGGAGCGCATCGAAAAGGTTCAGAAGTACGCCGATGCCAGCGGTCAGCATGTAAAGCTGGATAAAATGGGAGGCCAGGGCTGGGCCAAAACCTGTCAGCGTGCGCGTGCTGCGGTCGAAGAGATGGCGCGCGAGCTGCTGAATATCTATGCGCGCCGCAAAATGCGCAAGGTGCGCGCTTTTTCCCCTCCGGATGAAATGTTTCGCGCCTTTGAAGCGGCGTTCCCGTATGAAGAAACTCCGGACCAGATGGCGGCGATTCAGGATGTTCTCGCGGATATGCAGTCGGACAGCCCCATAGATCGTCTCATTTGCGGCGATGTGGGCTATGGCAAAACCGAGGTGGCGATCCGCGCTGCATTCAAGGCGGCGCTTGACAGTCGCCAGGTTGCAGTGGTGGTGCCAACGACTATTCTGGCGCGCCAGCACTACGCCACCTTCAGCGAACGCCTGGAGGGTTATCCGGTGAATATCCGCATGGTGTCGCGCTTTTGCACCCCGGCACAGAACCGTACCACTCTGAAGGAGATGCAGGAGGGGAAGGTGGATATCGTCATCGGTACCCACCGTCTGTTGCAGCGTGATGTTCACTTTGCCGATCTGGGATTGGTGATTATCGATGAAGAGCAGCGCTTCGGGGTAAAGCACAAAGAGCGCCTGAAGAAGATGCGCGCCGAGGTGGCGATGCTCACCTTAAGTGCCACTCCCATCCCGCGTACCCTGAATATGGGGATGCTGGGGCTGCGCGATTTGTCGGTGATCGACACTCCCCCGGTGGATCGCCTCTCCATCCGCACCTATGTGACCCGCTTTGACGACGACCTTATCCGTCAGGCTATTATTCGCGAGCTAAAGCGCGGTGGCCAGGTTTACTTTGTACACAACCGGGTAAAATCCATCGGTGCCATGGCTGAATTCGTGCGGAGCCTGGTTCCCGAGGCTAAGGTCGGGGTCGGCCATGGGCAGATGGCGGAAAAAGATCTGGAACAGGTCCTGATGTCGTTTATTGAAGGACAGATCCAGGTGCTGGTTACCAGCACTATTATAGAGAATGGCCTGGACATTCCGCGTGCGAATACCATCATCATCAATCGCGCGGATTGTTTCGGACTCGCACAGTTGTACCAGCTGCGTGGACGTGTGGGACGCTCCAAGGAGCGCGGCTATGCATATCTGTTGATCCCGGGAGAGACAACCCTTACCCGCGACGCCCGTGCGCGCCTCCAGGTGCTGCAGGATCAGACCGAACTCGGGGCCGGATTCCGCGTTGCGAGCCATGATCTTGAAATCCGCGGCGCCGGCGATCTTCTCGGGGGCCGCCAGGCCGGTCAGATAGCTGCTATCGGGTTTGAGATGTACTCCGAGTTATTGGAGGACACCATCCAGGATCTTAAAGGGGCGGAAAAACAGGGGCGTATCGACCCCGAAATCCGTCTCGGGCTCAAGGCGTTTTTGCCGGATAATTACGTCGCAGACCCCAATCAACGCTTGGTATTCTACAAAAAGATGGCTGCGGCCACAGATGATGCGGAACTCTACGACATTGTAGACGAACTCCAGGATCGCTATGGAGGTCTCCCCCAGACGGGGCAGGTACTCTTAGAGATGATGAAACTGCGCGTGGAACTCAAGAAACTGCGCATTGATCTGGCAGAGTACGATGGGCGTGCCCTGGTATTCGGCTTTCACTCCACCACCACGGTAGCTCCGGACAAACTTTTATATCTGATCCAGGAACATCCCAAAGTCTACAGCCTCTCCCCCGATTATCGCCTGCGGATCACTATGCCTCGGCTGGAGGATATACAGATGCTCGAAGAAGCGAGAAAGCAATTGCAGCTGTTCAGCTGAGCATGGTAGCTTCATGCGCGGATTACCCATGTACGTAACTTTGCAACCCTCTGGAAAATAAAGGGATATTTTTCATGTTTAAAGTAAATATATTTACACCATCCTCTGTAGCTATCTATGTCGCTTTGATCCTGCTTTGCTGTACTTCCACTCCTAGCGCAGAAACTATCAGCCGCATCGCTGCAGTGGTGAACGATGAAATTATCACCACCCGTCAGCTCGACCAGCGTGTCGAGGCGCTGCCACGTGAGGCTGCTATGCCGCGGGAGCAGGTACTGCAGGATATGATTACCGATATCCTCATTGAACAGCGTGCTGAGGAAATCGGTATCGGGGTATCAGAAGAGGATATCGACCGCGCGGTGCAGGATGTCGAACAGCAGAACGACATAACTACCGCTCAACTGGAACAGGCTCTGGTGGCTCAGGGCATGACTATGCGTAAGTACCGCGAGCAGCTACGTAACCAGATTCTGCGCTTCAAGCTCACCGGTATCGAGGTCAAAAGCAAGGCCGATGTAACCCAGCGGGAGATTCAGTCCTACTATGAAGCACACGAGGATGATTTCCGCCGTCCGGCACAGATTCGCCTGAGCCGGATTTCTATCCCGTTGGGATCTGAGGGAAACGAAACCTACGCCGAGGCGGAAAAGGTGCGTAAGGACCTGACCTCCGGACGAACTTTGGATGCAATCCTCACTGAGGGACCAGAATCCCTGGGTATGGATGGCGGCGACATGGGTTACTTCAAGCCCGGCGAGCTCAGCCCTATGTTCAATGAAGCCCTCGGGGGTTTAGGTACCGGAGAGGTCACAGATATCCTCCAGGATGGTGATATTCTGCATATCCTCCGCGTTGAAGAGAGTACTTCTGGAGGTACTGTGCCCCTCGAAGAGGTGGAAAGCGAGATTGCGGAGCAGCTGCGCTCCGCGAAGATGGAAGAGAAGCTTGAAGAATGGCGTGAAGAACTCAGGGAAAGCGCCTACATTGAGGTACGCCTGTAAAGCATTTGTAGCACAGTAAACAACATAAATAAGCAAGCGGGGGCACCCGGCCATAAGGTCTGGTGCCTTTTTTATGCGCCAAAATAATCCTTGCACTTCAAACTGCCTTCCTCTATATTGATTCTCGTTTTCAATATCTATTAAACCGGGAGCGCATACAGGGGGGTATGATGGGACAAATATCCGGATGTGAATTAGAGCAGGAATGCAGACGCAGACAGATAGAGGTGCAGGCGCAGGAATTGCGTAAAACGCGCACCAGTAGAATTCCGTGGATGAGTGTGGCAGCCAACAACTATCCTGACCCGCGCGAGTGTCTGGCAGCGTTTCTAGTGTTTGGCAGTGCCGAAGTTCTGGCCGGGGTCAAACCAGCCAATCTGGTGCGTATCTCGAATCGCACCTTCGGGTGCGGGCGCAATATGTA
>JAIVHC010000156.1 GCA_020201305.1 Geobacteraceae bacterium | reverse complement strand
ATACTGCAGGGTGCAGCACGATGCGTATCATATATATACCGTGGATATGCACACCCTCTTTGCAGTAAAAGAGATCTGCCGCCTGTGGGAGGGGGAATACGCGAAGAAGAAACCCCTGCTTACCAAACTGGCACGGGATATCGACAAACCCGAATTGCTCATTCTGGCAGTACTTCTGCACGACATTGGTAAAGGCCAGGGTGGACAGCATGCGCAAAAGGGGGCAAAAATGATCCCCACAATTGCGCGCCGTATGCGTCTCACCAAGGAGAGCGGCCAGCGTCTGCAGTTTATTGTGGCACATCATCTGGAGATGTCCTATATCTCTCAGCGCCGCGATATCAACGATGACAATCAGATCGAACATTTTGCCACCGCCATGCAGGGGAGTGAAAATCTCAATATCCTGTATCTTCTCACGTTTGCGGATATTAAGGCCGTTGGCCCCAGCTCGTGGACAGAGTGGAAGGGATTTCTCCTGCAACAGCTGTACGAAAAGACCTATACCCGAATTGAGCGGGGTAACTTTGAGCAGGAGAGTCGTTCAGAAAAGATCCGCAATCGCAAACGTGCAGTGGTTACGGCACTTAAGGAAGAATTTTCCGAGAATCGTGTGCGTGATTGTCTGCGCTTTTTCAGCACCCGACATCTTATGGCTCACTACTCTGAGGAGCTTGCGGAGCAGATCCGGGTCATTCTTGGGCGCGGAAGTAAGCCTCTGGGTATGCAGGTTCGCTTCAACCCGGAGCTTAAATTCAGTGAGGTTATAATTGTCACTCTTGATGTTCCGGGGTTATTTACTACTATTGCCGGGGTGATGGCAGGTCACGGCATAAATATACTTGAAGCCCAGATATATACCCTGCGTAACGGCATGGCGGTGGATATTCTACAGGTTGATTCTCCGTCTCATGAATCCTGTTGCGATGAAGACTGGGGCGAAATAGAGCATGACCTGACCTGGTACCTGCAGGAACGTGGTGATCTCAGCGATTTCGTAAAGCAGCGGCGCAAATCGGTGCAGTTTGCGGAACTCAAGGCCACACCAGAAGTACCTCCTCTGGTTTCCATCAATAACGATGTTTCAGCTGACTATACCGTTATCGATATCACCACTAAGGACAAAGTGGGACTTCTATACTTTATCAACTACACCCTTAATCAGTTAGGCCTGTACATTGGCGTTGCAAAGATAACCACTCAAGGGGAACAGGCCGGGGATACATTTTATGTGCAGGATATTTTCGGTGAAAAGGTGATACATGAAGACAAGCTTGCAGATCTGAAACAGACCCTGCTGGAGCAGTTTTAAGCGTGGCACCTGAAACCTTTGACGCACTCCTGGATGCTTTTACCGACTATCTGAGTATCGAAAGAGGATTGGCTCGCAACAGTATTGAGGCATATAGTGCCGATCTTCACCGCTTTATCGAATTCTGTACCGCATCCGGGGTTAAGCAACCCGGTGAGATAAACAGCGAGCATATTCGTGCTTTTTTTTCTCATCTGAAACATGCCGGTCTCGGAGTGCGCAGTCGTGCGCGCTATCTTGCTGCGCTGCGCGGATTCTACACCTTTGCCCTTGAAGAAGGTTGGCTTGGGCATAACCCCGTGACCGAGATCGAAACCCCCAAATTACTCCATACTCTTCCCCATGTGTTAAGCCTGGCCGAAGTAGAAGCCCTGCTGGAAAGTTGCTCAAACGAAAACAGTCTGGGTATGCGCGATCGCGCCATGCTCGAAGTGCTCTATGCCTGCGGTCTGCGGGTCTCAGAACTTGTGTCCCTGCAGTTGAATGACTACCATCCCGCAAGTGCATATATTAAAACCACAGGCAAAGGGGATAAAGAGCGCATCGTCCCGATTGGCGAAGCGGCGATGGAAGTATTGCAGTATTACCTGGATCATGGGCGTCCGGCTTTGCTGCGAGGGCGGCATAGCAACTATGTGTTTCTGAATCGCTCCGCCGGGGGGTTGACACGCCAGGGCTTCTGGAAGATTATTAAGCGCCGGGCCATAGAGGCTGGAATCAGCAAAAATGTAACCCCTCATACCCTGCGCCATTCTTTTGCAACCCATCTGCTGGAAAATGGTGCGGATCTACGTGTGGTTCAGGTGCTGCTCGGGCATGCGGATATCTCCACAACCCAGATATACACGCATGTTACACGGGAACATCTGCAGCGGGTGCATGAGCGTTATCACCCGCGGAATTAAACATCCAATCTAAGCCACTGAGGAAGTATATGAAGTATATTGTTTTGTTAGGTGACGGAATGGCCGATGAACCCATGGAGGAGCTCGGCGGAAAAACGGTACTTGAGTACGCAAAAACCCCCCACATGGATAAACTAGCTACCTGCAGTGAAGTCGGGCTTACTCATACGGTGCCCCGGGGCTTTCACCCCGGCAGTGATGTGGCAAATCTGAGCGTGTTCGGGTACGATCCCGCTACCTGCTACAGTGGTCGCTCCCCCCTGGAGGCCGCCAGCATGGGAGTGGATCTCGGCCCTGATGATGTAGCGTTCCGGCTCAACCTGGTGGATATCGTACACAACTACGGCAAGCTCTATATGTATGATTTTACTGCCGGGCATATCGGTACCGACGAAGCGCGCTCTCTGATACAGGTTCTGCAGGAGCACCTGGGCAAGGATGGAATTGAATTCTACCCCGGCGTGTCATATCGCCATCTGATGGTGTGGCGCAACGGCAAACACCATATGACCTGCACTCCGCCTCACGACATTATCAATCAGAGTATTGAAGATAAAATGCCCCGGGGAGATGGGGCAGAAACCCTTATCGATCTGACCAATTCCGCCCAGATGCTGCTGAAAAACCACCCGGTCAACGAGATGCGCGCGCGCGAAGGCAAATCGGTGGCGAATTCTATCTGGCTGTGGGGGCAGGGGAAGGTTCCGCAGATGGAAACCTATCAGACGAAGTTCGGCGTTGCGGGTAGCGTTGTTTCTGCGGTTGATTTAATCAAAGGGATCGGTATTTACGCAGGCCTCAATGCCATAGAGGTGCCCGGCGTTACCGGCTATGTGGATACCAACTATGCCGGCAAGGTGGATGCAGCGCTTCAGGCTCTGCAGGAAAAGGATTTCGTGTATCTCCACGTGGAAGCTCCGGATGAAGCCGGACACAGTGGCGATATGGCGGAGAAAATCCAGGCTATCGAGCTATTTGATGAAAAGATTGTAGGTGCGATCCTCGAGCGCATTCAAGAGTTGGGCGCATACCGGATTCTGGTTATGCCGGACCATCCCACCCCGTTGCATCTGCGCACCCATTCCATGGATCCGGTTCCCTACATTCTGCATGATTCTGCTGGAGCCTATACCAGCCCCGTGCCTGTTCCGGCTTACAGTGAAAAAGCTGCGCGTAACACCGGGGTGGTGTGTGAGGATGCACATACGCTTGTTCCCCGTTTATTGAACCAGAAATAATGAATGGATGTGCCCATGCATACTGATGAGCACATATCGGTTCGCAGACGTCCCCTGAATAAAATGGCCCTGAGCGGTGCTCTGGTGGTGGTAACCATGTTTGTTCTGGCGCTATGTGCGCCATTGTTGCCAGGAGATCCGGGAGCAGTGGATATTTCGCGTCAGCTGCAACCCCCGGGTCCAGATGCCTGGCTGGGTACGGATGATCTGGGACGCGATGTGCTGTTGCGCATTGCATATGGGGCGCGGATATCTCTGCTCGTAGGTTTTGTTGCAGTGGGGATTGCCACCTTTATCGGCATTATACTCGGGGCCGTGGCTGGATATTACAGCGGTTGGGTTGACAGCGTTGTGATGCGTTTTGTCGATGTTATGCTGTGTTTTCCTTCTTTTTTTCTGATCCTTGCCGTAATTGCGTTTCTCGAGCCATCCATCTGGAATATCATGATTATCATCGGCCTTACCGGCTGGATGGGGGTGGCACGTCTGGTGCGCGCCGAATTTCTCTCTCTGCGCGAGCGGGACTTTGTCATGGCCGCGCGCGGGCTTGGCGCTTCCGATGTGCGCATTATTTTGCGCCACATCCTACCCAATGCCATCTCTCCGGTGCTGGTCTCCGCTACTCTGGGGGTAGCTGGTGCCATCCTCACAGAAAGTGCTCTCTCATTTCTGGGTATCGGGGTGCAGCCCCCTACACCTTCGTGGGGAAATATGCTCATTGCGGGGAAACAGACCCTGGGCACGGCATGGTGGCTCTCTGTGTTTCCCGGTCTTGCTATTCTGGTAACGGTGCTGGGTTACAACCTCCTCGGAGAGGGGTTACGCGATCTCCTGGATCCCAGACTTTAGGTATCAATGATGGATTTCAGTCTCAAACAGCTCTCGGAACTGAACCCGGCGGATCTGATTCAGGCTCGGGCGCATGCGCTCGGAAGTACGGAGTTCAGATTTATCTATGCCAGCTATCACCCGGATTCGACCTTTCGGCACAACTTTACATGCTGCAATGACTATTTAAGCCATGTCCATTCCGAGACAAGTGTGGCACCACAGATTGATGAGTGCAGAATTTTATTAGAAGATATCGAGTCCAGTATTGCGCGCGTTCTCTACCGTATGCGCATCACGTTGGCTGACGGAACCCAGGAAGGATACTACGAAGTGGCGGAGCTCAGGCGCCACAATGGTGGCTGGCGCTATTTGCGCGGCTACAAGGTGCCTCTCCACGAATTAAGGGCGGTGTCCACAGAACATATCAGTTGTGAACTGATTATGCAGCGGGGGATCTGTTTTTAATCATGCCTGAGTTACCTGAAGTTGAAACCATCCGTGCCGGACTTGAACCGGTACTTGTAGGGCAGACCGTTACTGAGGTACATATCCGTCAGGCGCAGTTGCGCTATCTCATCCCTGGAGACTTGCCACCGATTCTGCGGGGACAGAAAATCATGGCGCTGCAGCGCCGCGCCAAGTATCTCCTCCTTCAGATGGAGCAGGGTATCGTGCTCATCCACCTCGGGATGAGTGGTTCACTCCGCTTTGTCAGCACAGATCAGCCTCCGGAGCGACACGATCATGTGGATTTTGTTCTTGATCATGGTATCCTGCGCTATCGCGATCCCCGCCGCTTTGGACTGGTGCTGTGGCACCCGGCATGTGCCGATCCACATCGTCTTCTGCAGCACCTGGGCCCTGAGCCCCTGGGGGATGAATTCACCTCTGCATATCTGTGTAACAAAGCACAGGGAAGTAAAAGGGCGATAAAAAACTTCATTATGGACAGTCAGGTAGTGGTCGGTGTGGGAAACATCTACGCCAACGAGGCCTTGTTTCTCGCACGCATCCATCCTCTGCGCCTGGCTGGAACCCTGAGTATGCATGAGTGGAAGGAGTTGCAGCGCAACATTGTTGCTGTCCTCCATGCGGGAATCAAAGCAGGGGGCACTACGCTGCAGGATTTTGTAAATGGGAGCGGTAAACCCGGCTATTTTCAACAGCAGTTGCTGGTATACGGACGGGATAAGGCTCCGTGCCCTGTGTGTGGTGAAGAGCTGCACAAAGAGGTGATCGGGCAACGCTCCAGCTGGTTCTGCCCCGTATGTCAACGCTGAGAAATACAGGATATATATCATGCACGAATCTGATTTTTATATCGACTACCGCGTCCACATCAGCGATATCAACTACGGTGGGCATGTGGCTAACTCCGCAGTGCTGAATTTCTTTCAGGATGCGCGTATTGCCTATCTTAAACATCTGGGCGATTTCAGTGAGATGGATATCGGCGGTTGCGGTTTGATTCAGCCCGAAGCGCACGTGAAATACAAGGCGGAGATGTTTCACAATGACACCCTGAAAATCCGGGTGAGGGTGAGTGAAATAAAGCGGTCATCCTTTGAATTGTGCTATTCCATTGAACGTGACGGAGAAATTACCGCCGAAGGAAGTACACCACTGGTGTGCTTTGACTATGAGCGTAAAAAGCCGTGTCGTCTGCCACCAGGGTTCCGTACCGCTCTGGAAGGTGCTTTGCAGATGGCAACGTCAAAGAAAGGTTGATGCTTTCGCGAAAACTCATAAGATGGCTAAGCAAAAATTTCGACCTACAAGGCCTGGGGGTTTTTCAGGGACGAAGGCATACATCTGGTATGTCGAGGTCCTGAAAAGACGCCGTAACGCCGGAGGGCGAACTTTTTGCGACGCCATCAAGGTTGACAATTATTTCTTGACGCATCCGGTTGGTCACGGTAGATTGGCGGAAATTTTCACGTCAAGCAGACACAATACAACATCCTTTTAAGTCGATCCAGAGAGGTCGGTAAGGGGTACGCAAAATGTTCAAGCTTTTCAATACAGCTGCATTCGCAGCGCCGCTCCCTCAGCATCCTGCTTTTATGTGTGATGCTGATTTAACGTTTTTATTCCGCAATATCAATTCCAAGCCCAATATCAATTCCAAACCTGTACAAAAATTTCACAAGTCCGGGAATTTCATAAGCCTGATTGCCGTTGCGGTAATCGGGTTTTTTGCGTTTTAGCGTCCCTTATCCGGGCGGTCCTTCCGGATAAATCACCCTGTTAAGCCGTTGACTGGATGGAGGTCATATGCCCGCAACCTGTACAACACTCCTCAACAATGAAGCGATTCGTCGTGCCATAACCCGTATAAGTCATCAACTCCTCGAAAAAAACAAAGGCTGTGACAATATGGTACTAGTGGGCATCCGCACCGGTGGAGATCACATCGCGCGCATGATTCAGCAGAAGATAGCTGAAATTGAGCAGATAGAGGTACCCCTGGGAGCTGTGGATGTCACCATGTATCGCGACGATGTGGGGAGCACGCGTGACCCGCGCCCGGTCGGAAAGACAGAGATTCCGTTTAAACTCGATAAGCGCAATGTAGTTCTGGTGGATGAAGTGCTGTTTACCGGACGCACCATACGCGCCGCCATGGATGCGATCATGGATATCGGCAGGCCCGCGAATATCCAGCTCGCTGTCCTGATTGACCGCGGACATCGTGAGTTGCCCATCCGCGCCGACTATGTGGGGCGCAATGTGCCCACCGCGGCTTTGGAGAAGATAGAAGTTGAATTTGATCCCAGCGGAGAAGCACAAGAGGTACGACTGCTAAAGCCCTGACCCCGGCTACGTCATCTGAGTATGGAGAACATTTATGTCATTTGCACACAAACACATCATCAGTACCAAGGTTCTGTCGCGCGCAGATATCGATCTCATTCTCACTACCGCGCAGAGCTTCAAAGAGATCAATCAGCGCGATATCAAAAAGGTTCCCACCCTGCGGGGAAAAACCATCATCAATCTCTTCTACGAAAACAGCACCCGTACCCGTACCTCTTTTGAACTTGCGGGGAAGCGGATGTCTGCCGACACCATTAATATAGCCGCGGCCTCTTCATCGGTCAGCAAAGGGGAAACCCTGGAGGACACGGCGAAGAACATCGAAGCCATGGATGCTGATGTGATCGTAATGCGCCATCCTGCATCCGGCGCTCCGGACTATCTGGCTCACCGCCTCAGTCGCTGCAGCGTCATAAACGCCGGAGATGGGGCGCATGAGCATCCGACCCAGTCGCTGCTCGACCTTATGACCATCAAGGAGCACAAAGGAACCCTGGAAGGGCTTACGGTGGCCATTATCGGCGATATCGCACGCAGCCGGGTGGCGCGTTCCAATCTCTACGCCTTAAAGACTATGGGCGCTACGGTGCGGCTTGCGGGCCCATCCACTATGCTTCCCCCCGGCTTGGAAGAGCTTGGCGCCGAGGTCTACACCGACATTAACGCCGCGATCAAGGATGCGGATGTGGTAATGATGCTGCGCATTCAACTGGAACGCGAAGGAGGGGGTAAGTTATTGCCTACCAAACGTGAATATGCCCAGTTTTTTGCCCTCAACCCCGAAAACATGAAACTCGCAAAGCCTGATGCCATCGTGATGCACCCTGGGCCCCTAAATCGCGGGGTGGAGATTTCATCCTACGTTGCCGACGGAAAACAGAACGTCATCCTGGAGCAGGTTGAAAACGGGGTAGCGGTGAGAATGGCGCTTTTATATCTGCTCACAGGTGGAAGCGATAAAGAATAATGCTCTGTCACAAGCCCTACTGAACAGTTACAATTCTCTTTGGCCACTTTGGCTATTTTCGAGAGGTATATGGCATGAAAACAACGATTAAGAATGGAAGAGTGATAGATCCCGCGCAGAATATTGACGCGGTAATGGATGTGCGCATTGTTTCAGGCCGGATTGAACAGATAGGTAAAAACCTTGAGTCAGGAGCGGATGAGCAGGTGATTGATGCCACAGGGCTGGTAGTAACTCCCGGCCTGGTGGATATTCATGTCCATTTGCGCGACCCCGGCTATGAGTACAAGGAGGATATTGTCTCCGGAACCCGGGCAGCTGCGGCAGGGGGATTTACTTCGGTTGCATGTATGCCCAACACCAATCCGTGCAATGACAACAAAGCCATAACGCGCTATATAATACAAAAAGCTCAGCTCGAAGGGTTCGCCAACGTCTTTCCCATCTGCAGTATCACCAAAGGTCAGAAGGGGGATTCACTTGTAGAAATGGGGGACTTGAAGCTTGCCGGATGTGTCGGATTTTCTGATGACGGTCTCAACGTAGAAGATGGGGCGATGCTGCGCCATGCCATGGAATATGCGCACGGATTTGCTATGCCTATCATTGCCCATTCTGAAGATGAATCCATCAAGAACGGTGGGGTGATGAACGAGGGTGCCCTTTCCACGGAACTGGGTCTGTCCGGCAATCCCTGGGTCTCGGAAGCCGCAAGTGTTGCACGCGACATAATGCTTGCGGAGCTTACCGGTGCACATTTGCATGTATGTCATATCTCATCACGCCGTACTGTAGAACTGGTCCGTGCCGCCAAGCAACGTGGAGTGCATGTTACGTGTGAGGTTACGCCACATCATTTCACCCTTACAGAACAGGCCGTACGTGGTTACGATGTAAACGCCAAGGTCGGCCCCCCTCTGCGCACCGCCGAGGATGTTGCAGCTATGAAGGAAGGTCTGCGCGATGGCACCATCGATGCTATTGCCACCGACCATGCCCCACACCATATCGATGACAAAAATATGGAGTTCAGCTACGCGGCATACGGTATGATCGGACTTGAAACCGCCCTCCCTCTCGCTTTGCGCCTGGTGAATGAAGGCATCCTTTCCCTGCAGGAAGTTATTGCCCTGCTAAGCTACAAAGCGGCAAAAGCGCTGGGAATTCCACGTGGAACACTCGCAATCGGCGCCGCAGCGGATGTTGCAATTCTCAACCTTGAACATACGTGGGAAGCTACACGGCAGAATATAAAGTCGCGCTCATTTAACACCCCTTTTGAAAACCTGAGTATGAAGGGGAAAGCAGTGATGACCCTGCGGGATGGAAAAGTGATGCACGATGAGGTATAAGTTGTAGGATCGAATACATAAACAGTCCATTTAACACGATGTAAAGGGAGTAGAAATCTATATGAAAGCAATACTGGCTCTTGCTGATGGCAGGGTCTTTCACGGTGAGGCGATTGGAGCCATGGGCGAGGTGTCTGGCGAGGTAGTTTTCAACACGAGTATGAGCGGATACCAGGAGATTCTCACGGATCCCTCCTACCATGGGGAAATAGTTACCATGACCTATCCTCAAATAGGCAACTGCGGAGTCAACGAAGAGGATGTAGAATCCGGAGTCCCGTATCTTGCCGGTTTTGTGGTTAAGGAGTGTTGCCAGGCGCCGAGCAACTGGCGTGCAACCCGTTCGCTGAATGATTACCTGGAAGATAATAATATTGTCGGGATACAGGGGATTGATACCCGGGCTCTGGTGAGGCATATCCGCGAAAAGGGTGCCCAGGTGGGGGTGATCTCGAGTGTTGATTCCAACCCCGAGAGTGTGGTGGAGAAAGCGCGTCAGTCTCCCGGACTCGTGGGACGGGATCTGGTTAAGGAAGTAACTACGGACACATCATACAGTTGGGATCAAAAACTCTGGACCCTGGAGCACGGTTATCCACGCGTGGTGGAAGCGGCACATCTGAAGGTGGTAGCATACGATTTCGGGATCAAGCGCAATATTCTGCGCCACCTGGCCCAGCGTGGTTGTGATGTCACTGTGGTGCCCGCAACCACTCCGGCACAAGAGGTCTTGGAGCTGAATCCGGACGGAGTGTTTTTGAGCAACGGCCCCGGTGATCCGGAGCCGCTGGACTATGCTCAGGATGCGATTCGCGCCTTGCTGGGTAAGGTACCGCTGTTCGGCATCTGTCTCGGACACCAGCTGCTGAGTATTGCCCTGGGAGGTAAAACCTATAAGCTGAAATTCGGTCACCGTGGTGGCAACCAGCCGGTACAGTACAGTAGCGGGGAAGTTTACATCACCGCGCAGAATCACGGTTTTGCGGTGGATCCCGATTCGCTGAATGCAGATACCGTGGTCTCACATATCAACCTCAACGACAATACGGTTGAAGGGATTGAACACAAAACCCTGCCGGCGTTTTCGGTACAGTATCATCCAGAGGCCTCTCCCGGTCCGCACGATTCCACCTATCTGTTTGATACCTTTGTCACCGCCATGAAAAACTTCAAAAAGAACATTAAGTAAGGACATATAAATGCCCAAACGTACAGATATAAATAAGATTCTTATTATAGGAGCCGGACCCATTGTAATCGGGCAGGCATGCGAATTTGACTACTCCGGAACCCAGGCATGTAAAGCACTGAAAGATGAAGGCTACGAGGTTGTTCTCCTCAATTCCAATCCGGCCACCATCATGACCGACCCGGATTTTGCGGATCGCACCTACATTGAGCCGGTGAATGCCGCAACCCTGGAAAAGATTATTGCCAAAGAGCGTCCCCAGGCCATTCTTCCTACCATGGGAGGGCAAACTGCTCTGAATACGGCTTTGGAAGCGGCGCGCGATGGTGTCCTCGAACGCTATAATGTTGAACTCATCGGTGCCAAGTTGCCCGCAATCGAGAAAGCCGAAGATCGCACTCTGTTCAAACAGGCCATGGACAACATCGGCCTCGAAGTACCCCCCTCAGGATTGGCGCACAGCTACGCAGAGGCGATGGAGTTGGTCGAACATACCGGTTTTCCTGCCATCATCCGCCCTTCATACACTCTGGGAGGTACCGGGGGCGGAATTGCCTACAACCTTGAAGAGTATGAGCGGATGGCGAAGGCCGGGATTGATGCCTCTCCCACCAATGAGATTCTGGTGGATAAATCGATCATGGGCTGGAAAGAGTACGAACTTGAGGTAATGCGCGACAGCGCCGATAATGTGGTGATCATCTGCTCGATCGAGAATTTCGACGCCATGGGAGTACATACGGGTGACTCCATTACCGTGGCTCCGGCTCAGACCCTCACCGACAAGGAATACCAGCTGATGCGGGATGCATCGCTGAAGATCATCCGTGAAATCGGAGTTGAAACCGGGGGCTCCAATATTCAGTTCGGGGTCAATCCGGATGATGGCAAACTTGTGGTTATCGAGATGAATCCGAGGGTGTCCCGCTCTTCGGCATTGGCATCCAAGGCTACCGGGTTTCCCATTGCCAAGATTGCGGCCAAACTCGCCGTAGGCTATACCCTGGATGAGATCCCCAACGATATAACCCGTGAAACATACGCAGCGTTCGAGCCCACTATCGACTATGTGGTTACCAAGATTCCGCGGTTTACCTTCGAGAAATTCCCCGGCACAAATCAGATCCTTACCACGCAGATGAAATCGGTAGGGGAAGCAATGGCCATCGGACGCACCTTCAAGGAAAGCTTTCAGAAGGCCCTGCGCTCTATGGAGATTGGCTCGGATGGTCTCGAAAGCCGCATGTTTGAGGGCCCGGAAGAGTATGGTCGTCCCTTGACCACGCAGGAGGACGATCTGCTGCGGCGCCAGTTGCGCGAACCCAGTGTGGATCGGGTTTGGTATCTCGCCGATGCGCTGCGCGCGGGGATGAAGATTGCGGACATCTATCAGCTCAGCGGTATAGATCCCTGGTTTATTGACAATCTGCAGCAACTTATAGATATGGAGGAACAACTCCATACTCATCGCAAAATGATTGCTGCCGCAGATAAAGATGGACTTGCGCTGTTGCGTCGCGCCAAGGAATACGGCTTTTCCGACCGCCGTCTCGCTACGGTAATGGGGAGTACCGAAGTCAAGGTGCGGGCTCTGCGTCATGCCCATGCCCTACGCCCGGTATATAAACGTGTGGATACCTGTGGTGCCGAATTTGAAGCCTTTACCCCCTACATGTATTCAACCTATGAGCAGGAGTGCGAAGCAAACCCGAGTGATAAAAAGAAAATCATCATCCTAGGTGGCGGCCCGAATCGAATAGGGCAGGGGATTGAATTCGACTACTGCTGCGTTCACGGGGCCTTTGCCCTTGCAGAGGATGGGTATGAAACCATCATGGTCAACTGTAACCCCGAAACGGTTTCCACCGATTACGACACCTCGGATCGCCTCTATTTTGAGCCACTTACCAGTGAAGATGTGCTCGAAATTATCCATCTCGAACAACCTGTGGGGGTGATTGTCCAGTTCGGCGGGCAGACACCCCTGAAACTGGCCCTTGAACTTGAACGGGCCGGCGTGCCCATTATCGGAACAAGTCCGGATGCCATTGACCGTGCTGAAGATCGCGAACGCTTCCAGGATCTGCTGTATAAACTCAATCTGAAACAGCCGGATAACGGCCTCGCACGCTCCTTTGAAGAGGCGGAAAAGGTTGCTATTGATATCGGCTATCCGGTGGTGGTTCGCCCCTCATATGTCCTTGGCGGGCGCGCTATGGAGATTGTATACAGCTCCGAGCAACTGCATAATTACATGAACTTTGCGGTGCAGGCATCCCCCGAACACCCCATCCTTGTGGATAAATTTCTTCAGAATGCCATCGAAATCGATGTGGATGCGCTGTGCGATGGCCACGATGTAATCATCGGCGGAATTATGCAGCATATTGAAGAGGCTGGAATCCACTCCGGCGATTCAGCGTGTTCTCTGCCGCCGTACTCCATCCCCGAATACGTCATCGAGGAGATCCGGCGCCAGACCCGCGCCCTTGCACTCGAACTCGGGGTCGTGGGGTTGATGAATATCCAGTTTGCCATCAGAGGGATGCATATCTACCTGATTGAGGTGAATCCGCGTGCGAGTCGTACCGCACCGTTTGTATCCAAGGCTACCGGGCGCCCTCTCGCAAAGATTGCGGCGCGCCTCATGGCGGGCAAAACCCTTGCCGAACTCGGCATAACCCACGATATCGTACCTGAACACGTGAGTGTCAAGGAATCGGTCTTTCCGTTTACCAAATTCCCCGATGTGGATACCCTGCTGGGGCCGGAAATGAAATCCACCGGCGAGGTGATGGGAATTGCGCAGGACTTCGGGCGCGCGTTTGCCAAAGCCCAGATGGCTGCCGGAGTTGTCCTCCCACTGCAGGGGAAGGTGTTTATCAGCGTCAAAGACAGTGATAAGCCGGCGGTAAATATTCTGGCGATGAAACTCATAGATATTGGGTTCAAAATTGTGGCTACCGGAGGAACTGCGGACTTTCTTGCCAATAGTGGCCTGGAGGTGGAGAAAGTAAATAAGGTGAAAGAGGGCAGACCTCACTGTGTGGACATTATCAAAAACGGTGAAATAGACATGGTTTTCAACACTACCTTCGGCTCTCAATCGATCGCGGATTCCTATTCCATCCGCCGGTCTGCGCTAATTTACGGGGTGGCTTACTATACCACCGTTGCAGGGATGGAAGCAGTCATCAATGGTATTGAAGCAATGCAAAGCGAAGACCTTGACGTTTCTCCTCTGCAGGCGTATAATATGGCTTCAAATTAGAAAATACGCATTGCGCGCATCGGCGCGGATGCGTAGGCGGATAGACGTAAAGTTACGGGTGGGCCTATGAGCCTGCCCGTAACTTTATTGCGTTAATACACCCAATAAAGGAAACTACCATGTCAGATTCAATTCCCATGACTCCTGAATCGTATGAAAAACTCCAGCAGGAGCTCAAGCAGCGCATGCGGGTTGACCGTCCCAAAGTAGTTGAAGATATCGCTGAAGCCAGATCCCATGGCGATCTCTCGGAAAACGCCGAGTACGATGCCGCCAAGGATCGCCAGGGGCATGTTGAAGCACGCATTAAAGAACTCAACGACAGAATTGCGCGTGCCGAGGTGATAGACCCCAAAAAGATCCAATCTAACAAGATTGTATTTGGCGCTACCGTGACCCTGTTTGATGTAGACAATGAGAATGAAGTTATTTACCAGATTGTGGGTGAAGATGAAGCTGACATCAAACTGGGAAAGATCTCGGTAACTTCACCCGTAGGGAAAGCCCTTATCGGGCACGTACTCGATGACGAGGTGCGCATCCGGGTTCCGTCGGGGCTCAAGGTGTACGAAGTAACCGACATTGAGTATAAGTAGCCTGCATGGCAAACATTGATTTGAACACCAAAATGGTGGAAGTCCTCAAACTGCATCCCGAGGCGCAGGCACTTCTGGGTGAATACGGTCTCCACTGTGCGGAATGCTCCGGCGTCACACATGAGTCATTACGCCAGGGGGCCATCAACCACGGTCTCGATCCGGAGGAGCTTCTGCAGCGTCTCAACGCCCTGCTCGCAGAGCAGGGCTGATGCGTTAGGCAGGATTTTTGCTGTATGGCGCAAGCATCCAATGCTACCGCAGTGCTTTTAGCCCCGTTGGCTTCCCTCAAAGGGGTAGGACATTGCGTCCCGGCGAAGCGCGTCCGTTTCGCGCCCGTGTTCTGAGTGGCGCCGAGGTCAAACTCGGCAATCGTGGTTCGCGCAGGGTGTTTGAAGTCCTGGTCGGGGATGACAGCGGACAGATCGTCCTGAAATGGTTTCACTACCGCCGCTCCTGGATGGAACGCTCCTACCGCTCCGGACGCGAAATCCTCGCCTTCGGGGAGGTGCGCATTTTTGGATCCCAGCGCGAGATACTGCACCCTGAGGTCGATTTTGATCCCGGCGCGGATCCCGGAGCTGCCATCCTCCCGGTATATCCTCTTACCGAAGGCATTAGTCAGAAACGCATGCGGGGGATTATTCAGTCTGCGGCAGCTGAATATGCTTCCCTGCTTCACTCCGATATTCCTGCTTCCCTGCGCCATAAGCGTTCCCTGATTGATCTGGGCGAAGCTATCTCCCGAGTCCACAATCCCGCCATCGATGCAGATATTCAGGCCCTGCAGACGCGCTCCTCAACCGCGCATCGCAGCCTGATATATGATGACTTTTTCTATCTGCAGCTGGGGCTCGCATTGCGTCGCCACACCCAGGAGCAACTGCGCGGACGGGCTTTCGAAGTATCCCACCGCTACACCCGTCCTCTGATCAGACAACTCCCCTTTGAGCTGACCCCGGCGCAGCTGCGCGTCCTGGGGGAAATCAAGGAGGATATGATGGCGCCCATACCCATGCATCGACTCCTGCAGGGTGATGTGGGAAGCGGAAAGACCGTTGTAGCTCTGCTCAGTGCCTTGATCGCGGTAGAAAACGGTGCGCAGGTGGGTGTGATCGCTCCAACGGAAATTCTCGCCGAACAACACTACCGCTTCTTTGCCGACTGGCTTCCGCGTCTGAAACTCAAAACGGCGCTTCTCACCGGTTCCACTCCGACGCGTACGCGTCACGAGACCCTCGCAGGACTGCACCACGCCCAGATCGATATCATTGTCGGCACCCATGCGCTGCTTCAGGATGATGTGGTGTTTAACGATCTGGGTCTGGTTGTTATCGATGAGCAGCATCGTTTCGGGGTGCAGCAACGCAACGCCCTGCGCAAAAAAGGAGACAATCCGGATGTGCTGGTTATGACTGCGACCCCCATCCCGCGCACCCTGTCCATGACTTTATATGGTGATCTGCAGGTATCTGTTATTGACGAGCTTCCTCGGGGACGTGTGCCCATACTCACGCGGGTGTTGTCCGAGGCAAAGCGCGCCGGACTCTACAACTTCATCAAAGAGCAGACCCGCGCCGGGCTTCAGAGCTACTTTATCTATCCCCTGGTGGAGGAATCGGAAACCCTGGAGCTGAAGGCGGCTGAAGATGCATTTACCCATTTGCAGGATGAACTTGGCGATGTGTGCAGGGTGGGGTTGCTCCACGGACGCATGAACAGCGCGGATAAAGATACGGTGATGACACGCTTTAAAGGCGGCGAACTGGACGTGCTGGTGGCTACGAGTGTGATCGAGGTGGGAATTGATGTGCCTAATGCCACCGTGATGGTGATAGAACATGCGGAGCGCTTCGGACTTGCGCAATTGCACCAATTGCGCGGCCGGGTAGGGCGGGGGGAGGAGAAGAGCTATTGTTTCTTGTTCCACTCTGCTCCATGTTCGGCGCAGGGGCGCGAACGTCTGCACATGCTGGAGCGCTACCGCGATGGGTTCAATATTGCTGAAGCCGACCTGCACCTGCGTGGGCCCGGTGAGTATCTCGGTACCCAGCAGGCGGGATTGCCACAGTTCAGGGTCGCTGACCTGCTTGAAGACAGGAAGATTCTTGAACATGCGCGGACTGATGCTTTTGTGTTTGCAAGCGCGCATGATCTAAGTAACCCGGAGTTAAGACCTGTGCTCGAAACCATGGAGCGCAGATGGGGAGAAAAACTCGAACTCGCCGGAGTGGGTTAGTTGGAAAGGGTATCTCGCAAAGCCGTGGTTAAATATTCCACCACCCTGCGTTCAAACTCCGGCGCCATATCGATGTGAAAGTTCACATGCTCCAACGCGGGTTCGTACCACAGCCGGGCGCTTTCCCCTCCGGCCTCATACAGTTGTTGCGCTCCCTGGGGATTAACGACTTCATCCGCTCCCCCCATCATTATGAGTACCGGAGTGTCCTGGAGGCGCGCCAACATGGCAATAGGAGAGATCTCTGCTGCATCCAGATCAACATATGGCAGACTGAAGAAACGCATCAGGGGTACGAATGGAAATGCTGGCAGGCCCGTAAAATACCTTACCCCCTGACTTAAGCTGTGGCGCATACTTGCATACGGTGATTGAGCCACCACTGCCCTGACGCGTTCATCCCGCGCCGCATAGCAGATTGACAGGGCTCCCCCCATGGAATTGCCCAGCATGGCCAGGGTAACCCCGGGTTCGTTGCGCGTCACATAGTCCACCACAGCCTTAAT
>JAIVHC010000040.1 GCA_020201305.1 Geobacteraceae bacterium | reverse complement strand
ACTCTACTTCCACCTGCGCTATCAAGCCCATGTTCCTCTCGTTGATACATCTCCCATTCGGTACGTGCAATGCGCTGTTGTCCCTGTTCTATCTCCAATGCAGCCTGTGCTTTCTGCAACGCGGCTTCTTTAAGCGCAATATCGATCTCGTAGTCACGCGGGTCGATGCGACACACCAGGGTGCCGGCGCGCAGCCGCGCTCCGGTCTCAAAGGCAGGATTCATTTCCACAATTCTACCGCTCACCTCCGAACTCAGGCTCAAATGGCGCGCCGCTATCACCTGCCCGTGGGCTGGAACAGGCAGACGGCGGGTCTCAGTCTCGTAGTGTGCCACTTCAACCAGCCGTGCCTGTTTGCTGGGTTGTGTTTTACCCGCCACCGGCGCGCTTTTCTTCAGATACACCCCCACGCCCCCGCCTAATACAAGGATAATGACAATCACAAGGATCCGCAGGGGCACATTTTTGCGCCGCTTGTTATGCTGTTGTTCGGGGAGATATGCCTGCCCGTTTTGATTCATGACCTCTATCCCTTTATATTCTGTCGGACACGCCGCTCTGTGTCCCTATACTGTCGATATGTTCGGGTGCGGTTACGCGCCCACCCAGGGCGCGGTGCAGAGCCACGCGCGCCTGATACAGCTCAAGGCGGGTCTGCAACACATCCTCGCGCCCTGAATCAAGGCTCTGGCGCGCGTTGAGAAGATTGAGAAAGGTGTCGTTGCCGTTCAGATAACGCAGACGTTGGCTGATATAGATCTGCTCACGCAGTTCGTGGGTGCGCTGCGCCTCCACCAGACGGGCGCGGGCGCGGCGCTCCTGCTCCAATGCCATCTCTACCTCCTGCACCGCGCTCAGTATCGTATCCCTGTAGGTGGCGAGGCGTTCATCCACCACGGCGCGCGCGCGCTCAACCTCGGCGCGGCGACGCCCACCGTCAAATACCGGCCCGGTGACACTGGCGGCGAGATTTGCGAGCCAGTTATCCAGAACTTCGTTGAGATGGGGGGCGCTCAACCGTCCCTCCGCGCTTAAACGCAGTGCGGGGAGACGGTTGGCCTGCGCCGCTGCCACGCTCCAGTCCGCTTCCTGCAGACGCAGACGCGCCGCCTGAATATCAGGACGCTGGCGCAGCATCTGCAGGGGAATACCAAGGCCGCGCACGGGAGAAAGGGGGTTCAGCCCCGGCAGGGTATCCTGTGCTGGATAAGGGTAGGTGATAGGAGCAACATCGTCCTTTTGCGGCATGTCTCCACTCAGCACCGCGAGTTCAAACTCCAAGCGGCTGATCTGCTCGCGGATATGCTCCATACGCGTACGCAGACTGGTAACCTCCTGCTCCTGCTCCAGCAGGTCTTCGCTGTTGGCCATCCCTTTGAGGTAGCGTTGCCGCAGCAGTTCCACCTGATCTTTGGCGGCGTCCCATTGCTGTTGCGCCAGGGGCAGGATGGCCCTTCTGGTCTGCAGCTCCATCCAGTTATCCACCACCGTGGCGGCGATGCTCACGCGTACTGCCTGCAGATCCGCAGCACTCGAGAGGGTGGCAAGCTCGCCCGCGCGCACGTTGGCACGCACCCTGCCCCACACATCTAATTCATAACGAGTCACTTTAAGGGCAAGGCCGAACTGCTCCGCCGTGCTCAAGGGACGATCCTGCTGGCGCTTGCGCGTGTGCGAAGCATCGGCGCTGTAATCGAGTTGGGGGAGCAGCGCGGCGTCTTCAATCCGTTCAAAGGCACGGTTCTGGCGCAGACGCGCCCAGGCTTCGCGGATGGAGGTATTGTGGCGCAGGGCGCGTTCGACCCGTTGATTCAGGGTGACGGAACCGAACTCCTCCCACCACGCGGTTGGGGGAGCCTCTGTTCCCTTGGAGGTGGAAAATTGTTCCGGGAGATCAGGAGGAGCCATCTCGCGTTCGGGCGCGGTATAGGGGGCACATGCGGGGGCGCATGCGCTCAGGGTGAGCATGATAAACACTGCTCGCAGGCGCAGTTTGCGGATAAAAAGGGGGAAATATATTTTCATATCTGCATATATACCTGGGAGCAACCGCCTTGAATGTGCTCCATAAGCGGAGAGGTTGGATTACATCGAGCGTGTTTTAAGTAGCGCAACTATGGGAAAATTCATGCATTGCGACACTAGCTTTTGAGCGCGTTTTTTTCAACATCCATTTATACCATATTGTGCTTATGCATACAGGTGTATTCAGGCACAAATACGTACGTTCTTCCACACCTTGAATTGAACAAGTATAGCGTTATACTGTCTTTTATAAGCACATAAGGGCGAACGCCGTTCGCCCCTACGGCAATACACATATCAAGGTGGATTGGATGCCCGAACAAAACAACAACCCGGACTCTCAGATAACTACTGCAGACGAAGAACAGCGCAAGCAGCATCAGCACTACCCCGGCAAGGTGGTCTCGGTGCGCGGCAGCGTGGTGGATGTGTACTTTGAACACCACCTCCCCCCCATTCATACCCTGGTATACGGCATGGATGATCGGGTAGTCGCTGAGGTTGTAACCCAACTCGATGACCACCACGTACGCACCATGGCCATGACCCCGACCCAGGGTCTTGCGCGCGGCATGGAGATGTACCATACCGCCAGCGCGCTCCAGGCGCCGGTGGGGGAAGCCACCCTGGCACGCATGTTTGACGTGTTCGGCAATACCATCGACAACGGTCCGGAGCTAACCGGGCTGGAATGGCACAACGTGCATCAGAATCCGCCCCCGCTGGAGCAGCGCTCCACCCGGGCGGAGATATTTACCACCGGGATCAAGGCGATCGACGTTCTGATGCCCCTCGAACGCGGGGGCAAGGCGGGGCTCTTCGGCGGCGCCGGGGTGGGTAAAACCGTACTTTTGAGTGAGATCATCCACAATATGGCCGGACATCATGGCGGCATCAGTCTCTTCTGCGGCATCGGGGAGCGCTGTCGCGAAGGGGAGGAACTCTATCGCGAAATGCGCGAAGCGGGTGTGCTGGAACACATGGCGATGGTGTTCGGGCAGATGAACGAACCCCCCGGGAGTCGTTTCCGGGTTGGGCACGTGGCGGTAACCATGGCGGAATACTTCCGTGACACCCTGCACCGGGACGTGCTTCTCCTCATCGACAACATCTTCCGCTTTATCCAGGCCGGTTCCGAGATCTCCGGCATGATGGGACGCATGCCCTCGCGTCTCGGATATCAGCCCACCATGGGAACCGAACTCGCGCAGTTACAGGAGCGCATCGCCAACACCGCCAACGGCGCCATCACCTCTATTCAGGCCGTATATGTGCCGGCAGACGACTTCACCGACCCGGCGGCGGTGCACACCTTTTCCCATCTGTCCGCCTCCATTGTACTCTCACGTAAACGCGCCAGCGAAGGGCTGTACCCTGCTATCAATCCCCTCGAGTCCAACTCCAAGATGGCAACCCCGGGGGTTATCGGCGCACGTCATCATCGCATTGCGCGGGATGTACGCCAGACCCTGGCTCAGTACGAGGAGGTGAAGGATATCATAGCGATGCTCGGCATCGAACAGCTCGCGCGTGAGGATCGCGCCACGGTACACAAGGCACGGCGTCTGGAGCGCTTCCTGACCCAGCCTTTCTTCACCACCGAGCAGTTCAGCAACATGAAAGGGCGCCTGGTTCCCCTCGACGATGCCCTGGAGGGATGTGAACAGATTCTCGCCGGCACGTTTGATGAGTGCCCGGAGCAGGCCCTGTATATGGTAGGAACCATTGATGATGCACGCCAGAAGTGGGAAGAGTTGGAGAAAAACGATGGAGAGTAGCATGCTGGAACTACAGGTAGTTCTCCCCTCCCGGATCTTTACCCGCGTGGAGGATATCACACATATGAGCATTGATACGCCGACAGGCAGTGTGGGATTTCTCCCCCGCCGTCTCGACTGTGTGTGCCCTGTAATTCCCGGTATTCTGGCATATCGGCGCCACGGCAACACCGAAGAGGAATATATTGCGGTGGATACCGGCGTTTTAATAAAAACGGGACATAAGATCAGCGTCTCGGTTCATCACGCCGTAGCGAGCAGCAGCCTTCCAGAGTTGGAAGAGATTATCCACGCCGAGTTTGAACAGCTCGATGAGCAGGAAAAACTGGTGCGCTCCATCAGCGCCGGGATCGAAACCAAACTTATCCGCCGTTTTGTGGAGTTCAGCCATGAGCACTGATAAACCCACCCCCACCGAAGAAAAGGAGAGCTTCAAACGCGAAGTTGCCACCAAGGCCCAGCGCAAAGAACATGCGCGCACCCACCCGGCACGCCCGCTCTGGAGTGGCTTCAGCCTCTTCGGTATTGTGGGCTGGTCGGTGAGCATCCCCACCCTGTTGGGGATTGCTCTGGGGCTGTGGCTGGATCATAACTATGCCGCGACACACTCCTGGACCCTGACCATGCTCGCTCTGGGGCTCGCCCTCGGGTGCTACAACGCCTGGCGCTGGATCGCACACGAAGAACGCAGTATCCATAGCGACAACGGTTCAGAAGAGAGCACAGATAAGGCAGAAAAAGACCAGGATGGAAATTAGTCTCCTTCACTTTCTCGACAGGATGGCGCACAGCATGACAACAAGCCCCGGGGTTGTGGCGTTCGTGACAGGTCTCCTTGGTGGAATCATCCTCGGGGTGGGGTTTTTTGCCGCTCTGTATGTTACGGAAATCATATAAACATTGAAGAGGCTAGCACGCTATGAATCTTAGTTCCGATTCCGTCATCCTGTGGCAATACGGCTGGGTGAAACTCAACCTCACCATTGTCTCTACCTGGGGGCTGATGCTTCTTCTCACCCTCGGGGCCTGGCTTATCACGCGCGGCGCATATAGTGGTGGGAATGGGGGGACCCCCCCGGAGTCCCGCACGCGCCTGCAGAATATCCTCGAAATCATCGTAATTACCATTGTGGAACAACTGCAGGTGGTAGGTCTGCGCCCCGCACGAACCTATCTCAGCTTCATCGGCACCCTGTTTCTGTTTATTGCGGTGGCCAACCTGGGGGTAATCTTCCCCGCGTATCAGCCCCCTACCGGCTCTCTCTCCACCACCGCCGCCCTCGCGGTTGCGGTATTTGTCGCCGTACCGTTGTGTGGCATCCGCACCCGCGGGCTTAAGCGCTATCTGGCCTCATATCTACAGCCGGTGTGGATCATGCTCCCCTTCAACCTTATCGGGGAGTTCTCCCGCACCCTGGCACTCGCGGTACGTTTGTTCGGCAACATGATGAGCGCCTCCATGATCGGAGCGATCCTCCTGATCGTGGCGCCGCTGTTTTTTCCGCTGCTGCTCAACATCCTCGGGCTTCTCACCGGGATGATTCAGGCATATATTTTCGCGGTGCTGGCCACGGTGTATATCGCCGCCGCCACCAGCACCCAGGAGTTGACGTGAATCAGAATGACCCAAAAAGAATATCTATTTCTCATACACTAGCGGTGGGGGCTTGTGGTACCCATGGAAAGGGCGTCTGTCGCCACGGACGGCGACAGTCGAACGGCCATGGACGGCCCCAATCTCAAACAGTCGTGTCCCTTGGAATGGGTACCACAAGCCCTTACTCCACACCTACAAAGGAGAAGCATATATGGAAGCACATATCTGGATAGCCCTGGTCTCGATCTTCACCGCTGGAATCACCATTGCCATCGGCTCCATCGGCTCCGCCCTGGGGGAGGGGCGCGCAGTAAGCACCGCCCTGAGCGCGCTCGCCCAACAACCAGACGCCGCCTCCACCATCACCCGCACCCTGTTTGTGGGGCTCGCAATGGTGGAATCAACTGCAATCTATTGTTTTGTGGTATCGATGATTGTGTTGTTCGCCAATCCCTTCTGGAACCAGGTGACCGCCGCACTGGGAGGTTAAACACCGGGGAGGTTAATCCATGTTGATTGACAATTTTACCGTCATAGCGCAGCTCATCAATTTTCTGATTCTGGTATGGCTGCTGAAGCGCTTTCTGTATCAGCCGGTTCTGCGTGCCGTTGATGCACGCGAGGCCCGCCTGCAGGAACAACAGCAACAGGCGCAGGAAGAGCAGAACCAGGCACAGGAGTTGAAGCACGAGCTGGAACAAAAGCAGCGCTGAAGAGTACCTTAGAGATAAGTTCTGTCACCTTCAGCCACGACCCCGCCATGAGCTGTGGTATCGAACTGGAATGGGAAGACTATCGCCTCGAATGGGGGCTGGACACCTATCTGGAGCAGATGGAACAGGGGCTGCAGCACCAACTCAAACAGATCGGCGCTGCAGGACAAAAACGCAATAAGGAGCAGGGACAAGAGCAGGAGAGATCCGCGTGAGTAACGATTCAGAACATATTCCGCCATGGCTGCACCAGGCCTGCACCAGCTTTGCGCGTACCCGGGAGGATGTTGCACCGGCCATGGAGGTGCAGGAACGCGGTCGCATCAGCACGGTTGGCACCGGCATTGCTAAGGTGAAGGGCCTGCCCGGAGTGGGATTTGAGGAGATGCTCGACTTTGGCCATGACGTGAAGGGGATCGCTTTCAACGTCGACCCTGACGAAGTGGGGGTAGTGCTCCTCGGAAGCAATGAGCGCCTCCAGACCGGAGCCAGTGTGCGGCGCAGCGGGAAGGTGATGGAAGTTCCGGTGGGCGACGCCCTCCTGGGGCGGGTTATCAACCCCCTCGGGGAGCCTCTGGATGGAGGCGCTGGGCTCCAGGGACTGTCTCAACGTCCCATTGAACGTCCCGCCCCTCCCATCATGGATCGAGCCCCGGTAACCACCCCTCTTCAGACCGGGATCAAGGCTATTGATGCGCTAATCCCCATCGGGCGCGGGCAGCGCGAGCTGATTCTGGGCGATCGCCAGACCGGCAAATCAGCCATCGGGGTGGATACCATCATCAATCAGAAACACCACAATGTGCGCTGTATCTACTGCGCCATCGGGCAGCGCGCTGCCGCCGTAGCTCGAGTGATCGCGGCGCTGGAGGAGCATGGCGCCATGAAATACACCACCGTAGTGGTAACCGAAGGGAGTGATCCCCCGGGAATGGCGTATATCGCCCCTTACGCCGCCACCACCATTGCCGAGGAGTTCATGCATCAGGGGGAAGATGTACTCATTGTGTATGACGACCTCACCCACCACGCACGCGCGTACCGGGAGCTCTCCCTCCTGCTGCGCCGTCCACCGGGACGCGAGGCGTTCCCCGGAGATATTTTCTACCTCCACTCGCGCCTCCTCGAACGCTCGACGCATTTAAAACCCGAGCGTGGCGGGGGCTCTCTCACCGCCCTTCCCATCGTGGAAACAGAGGCGCAGAATCTGTCCGCATATATTCCTACGAACCTCATCTCCATCACTGACGGGCAGATATATCTATCCCCGCGCCTGTTTGAAAAGGGACATCTCCCCGCCATCGATATCGGCACCTCGGTGTCACGCGTGGGCGGGAAAGCGCAGTATCCTGCATATCATGCCATCGTAGGCTCCCTCAAACTCGACTACGCCCAGTTCGAAGAGTTGGAGAACTTCGCGCGCTTTGGCACCCGCCTGGATAAAAGTACGCGCGCGAGTATCACCCATGGGCAGCGGATCCGCGCGTGTCTGCTGCAGAGCCAGTACTCTCCCGTCCCCACCCTGGAGCAGATTGCCACCCTTCAGGCCCTGGATCAGGGGATGTTCGACTCCATACCGCTGGAACAGATGGATGCCGCTCAGGAGACCGTACGCCGCGCGATGCGCGACATAACCCACGACCTCGCTCCTGAGGATATGGATAAGGTTCTGCAGGATCGCGAGCATACCAGCCCCCATCTACAGCAGATCAAAGAAAAAGTGGAACAGGCGCTGGCCCATTTTGACGTCAACACCGCTGGGACCGAAGCAGAAAAAGGCGAAGCAGAAAAAAGCGAAGAAGGGACGGGAGAAAACCCTGCATGAGCGATTCCCTGTTGCACCTCAGACGTCAACTGGAGACCATCGGCACACTCGGGGGTGTCGTGCGCACCATGAAGGCACTTGCGGCCTCCAATATCGGCCAGTATGAGGATGCGGTCCAGTCGCTGCAACATTACACCAACAGTGTAGAGTTAGGGCTGGCGGCATATCTGCGCCGGGGGAATATCTCCACCGACTTAATAGAACAAGGAGATGGCAGGAAGCCGCGTCAGATCCTGGTCCTCGCCATCGGTTCCGATCAGGGGATGGTGGGTGCCTTTAATCAAAAGCTTGCCACCCGGATGGAAGAATACCTCAAGAACCACCAGCTCAGCATTCACCTGGTGTGCATAGGGGAGAGGATGCGGGATGAACTCGGAGCCAAAGGATACGAGATAGCGCGCCATCTTCCCACCCCCACCACGGTGGAGGCGATCACCTCGGCGTGCAATGATATTCTGCTCGATTATGCCGCCCTGTCCCCCTCTCCTACGGGGATGAGCACTGCGATGGCGGGCATGGTGGCTGGCTACAACCAGCTCGAAGGAGGCGCACGCTACACGCCGAGCGTGGAACAGATTCTCCCCCTGGAGCAGGCGTGGCACCAGCGCCTGCGCGAGCGCACCTGGCCCACCTCCGCCCTCCCGGAAATCTGGGGGCCACAGGAGGAATGTCTCCAGGCCCTGGTGCGCGAATACCTGTTTATCTCCCTCTTTCGTGCGTGTGCGGAATCGCTGGCGAGTGAAAACAGCGCGCGCCTTGCGGCGATGCAGCGTGCGGAGAAGAACATTGACGAACAGCGCGAGGAACTGCAGGGACTCTACCACCGCAAACGCCAGGACAATATTGATGCGGAGCTCTTTGACGTGACCTATTCTCTGAGCGGGGAAGGGTGAGGCAAGCTAATCGGTTACGCGCTTTACCCGCACCTGCACCGGACGCTCCGGCGGATTCTTCCCTGGACTAACCCACACCCGGAATACCCACACGGGCTGCATTCATATCAATCAGTAAACGTATGCGCTATCCGGTCAAATTCAGGGTGGATGCGCTCAAAACAGCGCAGCAATCTGGGGTCAAACTCCTCGGGTCGGGTGCGGTCATCGCCGTGGAGGATGATCTCCACCGCTTTTTCATGACTGAAGGCCTTTTTATACGGGCGCTCGCTGATCAGGGCATCATACACATCCGCGATACTCATAAGCCGCGCCGGCAAAGGGATATCCTCGCCCTTTAAACCATTCGGATATCCCTTCCCATCCCATTTTTCGTGATGACAACACGCAATCTGCTCTGCAATCTCCAACAGGGGGTTATCCCCCACAAGAGCCTGAGTTTTACGGATGATATCCGCACCGAAGGTGGTGTGATCCTTGATAATCTCGAACTCTTCGCGTGTCAGGGGCCCGGGTTTGAACAACACACTATCCGGCACCGCCACCTTGCCGATATCGTGGAGTGGTGCGGCCTGCTCCAGCATTGAGAGGGTACTGCGGGAGAGTTTTTCCGGCATCTCATGTGCCATCGCATATGCGAGCGCCTTCACATACGCCTTGGTACGCTGGATATGCGCCCCGGTTTCGGATCGCGCCGCTCCGCCATAACCGCCATACTTGCAATAATCGCCTCCTGGGCGTGGCGCAGCTGTTCGGTTTTCTGTTCTACCTTTTCCTGCAGGTGATCGCGGTATTCCTTGAGCTTCAGGTGGGTATGCACACGCGCACGGATGATGGAAGGACTGAAGGGTTTAACGATATAGTCATCGGCGCCGAGGCGCAGCCCCTTCTCCTGATCCTCATCGTCATCCATGGCGGTGAGAAACAGAATCTTGATGCCGCTGGTGCGTTCACTCGACTTCAGGCGTCGGCACACCTCGTAGCCATCCAGGCGCGGCATCATGATATCCAGGAGGATCAGATCGGGAAGCTCCTCGCTCTGCTCAATCAAATCCAGTGCGGTCTGACCATCAAGAGCAACACGCAGATCGTAGTCATCCCCCAGG
>JAIVHC010000204.1 GCA_020201305.1 Geobacteraceae bacterium | reverse complement strand
TTTACCGTATTCCTGAAACGGCACACAACAGGCCAGGATGATGAGAATCCATGACCCGAGAACAGATAAAAATACTCGTAATCGATGACGAGCCCGCTCTGCGCCATGTGTTGCGCACCCTCCTCGTCGATGCGGGCTACTCCGTGGATGAAAGCGCGGATACGCCTGCTGCCATCGCGATGCTGCAACAGGGAGAATACGCCCTTGCCATCTGTGATGTTCGCATGCCGGGGGCGGACGGAATGGAATTTTTGCGCCACGCCCTACAGGCGCGGCCGGAGTTGTGCATTATCATGATGAGCGCCTACGGCACCATCGACAGCGCCATTGAATGCATGAAGCAGGGCGCGTTTGACTACATCTCCAAGCCGTTCAGGCCGGATGAAATCCTCCTTGCGATTGAGAAAGCGGTAGAAACACGCCGTCTGCGCGCAGAAAACACCCAATTGCGCCAGCGCCTCGCCGCCTCCGCCCCGCACCAGATCATTCATGCCGATGCAGGGATGAGAAATATTCTGGAGCAGGTAAAAACCCTGGCGCAGGTACGCTCGCCGGTGTTGATCCGGGGAGAGAGCGGTACCGGCAAGGAGCTGATTGCGCGCGCTCTGCATAGCCAGGGACCACGCGCGAAGGCTCCCTTTGTCGCAGTTAACTGCAGTGCCATTGCCGCCAATCTGGTCGAGAGTGAGTTGTTCGGGCATGCCAAGGGAGCGTTCACCGGGGCGGATAAGACCCATCAGGGATTGTTTGCTGCGGCGCATGGCGGAGTCCTATTTCTGGATGAAATAGGGGAGTTGCCGCTCGAATTTCAGCCCAAGCTCCTGCGTGTCCTGCAGGAGGAAGAGGTGCGCCCTGTGGGCTCTACTCGAACTCAGCCGGTGGATGTGCGCATTGTAACCGCCACCGCTACGGACCTCAAAGACGCGGTCAACAAAGGGCTTTTCCGCGAGGACCTGTACTATCGCCTTGCGGTGGTGGAACTGGAGATACCTCCGCTGCGTCAGCGCCCTGAGGATATCTCCGTACTCTGCCGGCATTTTCTCCAGCGCATCGCCGCGCGCCAGCAGGTGCCGGTTCCGCAAATCAGTACCGCAGCCCTGGAGCTGATACGCCGCCATGCCTGGCCCGGGAATGTGCGAGAGCTCGAAAACACCCTGGAAAAGGTGATGATATTTCACCGTGGAGAGATGATTGAGAGCGCAGAACTGCCGCAGGAGCTGCAGCACCCGGAGCGCAAAAGCTCTGGCGAACCGTTGGATGAAGATGATCTATCGCTTAAACGCGCCATCGCCGCGTTGGAAGAACACCACATCCGCGCCGCCCTGCAGCAAACCGCTGGCAATCGCACCAAAGCGGCAAAAATCCTCGAAATCAGCCTGCGCGCCTTGCATTACAAAATCCACGAATACGGGATATCCGGTGGTTTCAACCACCGGTGACAAGAGTAAGACAATTGAGGAGGTGAGGCTGCAATCATGGCAAGCACATTAACCAATTTGGTCTATCATGTGGTTTTCAGTACCAAGGGCCGTGAACCCATGATTGTTGCATCGATTTGTGACGAACTTTACCGCTATATTGGAGGTATTGTTAAAAATGAAGGCGGTATATTAATACAGATCGGTGGTATGCCTGATCATCTTCATCTGGTTGTCAAACTTAAACCAAACCACCAATTGTCACAGATTATGCAAAAGATAAAGGGGAACAGCTCAAAATGGATAAATACGCAGGGGCAATTGAAAGACCGATTCTCCTGGCAGGATGGTTATGGTGCATTCACTGTCAGTGAATCTCAAGTCCCTATTGTTGTTCGCTACGTGAAAGAGCAGAAAAATCATCACAGAAAATACTCTTTCAAAGAGGAGTTGACCCAGATTCTTGAACTCCATAATGTAGAATATGAAAAACGATATCTTTGGACATGATGGTTAATATCACCGGAGACGGACGTCATTGCGACAATAATCATGAAGCGGTGGTCGAGACATACGGTTGTTGAACCAGCCGGTGGTTAAAACCACCGGCTATACGACTATCCCCCGTTGGGGGAAATGGTGTGGTGTACGTTTTTGGTTTGAGAACCCGACAAGGTGCGTGTCATAAAGCCGGTGGTTTTAACCACCGGTGATCAGAACCAGCCGGTGGTTAAAACCACCGTCTATACGACCATCCCCCGTTGGGGGAAATGATGTGGTGTACGTTTTTGGGTTGAGAACCCGACAGGGTGCGTGTCATAAAGCCGGTGGTTTCAACCACCGGGAAAAATGTCAGGAAACATATCAGTCCTGAAGGGACGATGTAGGTTTATTCTCAAATAGCTAAATAGCTCAAATAGCGGGCGGATCAAATGACCCGCCCGCTATGGATGTTGTCCTCACCCTAACTCTCTCCATAATGGAGAGGAGGGGTGATAATTAGTCGCCTATTCTTTGTCTTGCGCTTCTTTGGTAGCACGCAAAAACTTCAGATAATCCGCCATTTCACGCAGATTTTTACTCTGGTACCAGCGCCCGTCGGCAAATACGCCGTAGTCCGCGCCGCCCATGGCGGTGGCGAAGCGTACTGAGTTGCCAAAGAAGAGCCACTGTTCAATCCATTTGATCTCAATGGGTTCATCAAACGGATTCGCACCCTGGGGCAGCCCCTGCGCCAGGCCTTCCTCCCATGCCTTGCTCAGTATCTTTGTGGCCTGCAGGGTCATGAAGTTTGATGTTTCGATGGAGCGCTCCAGCCGCTCGAAGTGGCCGTCAATCCAGCCCTGGGTATGACACGCGGAACACACATTTTCCATGTTCTGCTGGCGCTTTGCCATCTCTTCCGCACCGATCAGGAATTCAGGGACTATTTCACCGGTGAGCTCGGTGGGCAGGCCAAGTCCTGCTTTGTTCTTTATGTTACTTGTATCTGCGTCAATCGGGTGCGGATGTGCATACGGCAGACCGAAGATGCGCCACGGTAGGCGGTCATTAAAGCGATGGGTGCGCTTTGCAATGACATTGCCCGATTCATCCACAAGTTCACTGCTATGGCAAGCCGCACAGGTGGGGGCGGTAAAATCCTGCCCCACAACCCAGGGCACTGCATTGTAATCCCAGTTCTTATCCACCGATTTTTGGATATTCCCATGCACACTCACGGAGTAAACCTTGTAAGCGGGTACATCCGGGCCTTTATGGCACTGAGCGCAGGTGTAGGGCTTACGCGCCATCTCGATGGAGAACTGATGCCGTGCATGGCAGGATGCACATGAGCCTTCCGTGTTGTCCGGGTTGATGCGTCCCACACCGGCGTTGGGCCAGTTGCTTAAGGTGGGGAACTCCATGGGCCCCATCATGGTGTCGCGCGTTTCGCTTCCGGTTACCTTTACCACCGTGCCGTGACACGCCAGACACGAATCCGCATTGCTTTTGTCATCCGCCTTAATGTGGTGAAAGCCGGAGCCGTTGAATTCCGCCAGGCCGTTGGTGTTGTTCACCATCAGGGCGTAGGTGTCGTTGTTCATCAGGCTCGAATATGCGCGTGACATAAGGTTGTCACTATACTCGGTAGTTTCGGTGGGGTGACAGGTGTTGCAATCGGATGGGGTAACCACCGTATGGATGGTGAAGCCGTTATGTTCAAAGCTGTCTTCGGGGTGAAATTCGGTGTTCATGGTGTGGCACTCAGCACAACCTACCACGGTGTTCTGCAGTTCTGCGGCCACCTTTTCAGCCGACATGCGTCGCTCAATCTTTGGCAACTCGAGAGACTTTGCCGGGGTCATCTTTGCGTGGCGACTGTTTTCCCAGTCCCCCACAATACCGGGGGTGACCATGCGGTGACAGCTTAGACACGCCTCGGTGTCTGAGCTCAGGGGCGCATCCTGCGCCAGAGCAAACGCCGGCATAAAAACAGCCAGCGCCAGTGTAATACATAGCGGCAAGAGCAACCTGCCGCACCTCCTCCAATGTTGTTGCGTGTGCATTTCCATTTTAGCCTCCATTACATTGAAAAAAACAACTAATCTGATGCTTTGGGGTAAAGCATCTATCGTGTGCCTGAACATTCAGGCTACAGAACAGTAAAAGCTAGATTAAATATACCACATTCGCGCACAGGTGCATATAAAGTTCAGCAACGCAACTAACGTATGAACGCGTCACCACCAAGTAGTGACGTGGTCAAGTAAAAATGGACAGTTGTTTAAGCCGACTTCTTCACTGCCATCATTTTTTGAAATTCTCTGGGGCTTATATAACCCAGATGTGATGAGGGAGAATAGGCCAACATGGCTGCGCATCGGCTATTGAGGTACCGCCGGGCGAAAGGGGCGGAAACAGATAGGCCGAGGCTACGGAGATGGTAACATGTCCTCTACTCCACCCAGGGATCCGCTGGCCGAGCATCGGTGGGCACTGCCAGCCTTGATTAAACCCTTTAAGCAATAAAGCAAGAAGGGCCCGTGCCCCCCCGGTTTTTAGATTCGTGTGCATTAGCGTTTATTCGTGGCCATACGGTTTTGCAGTCGATTCATGGTAAGTCCGACAGTCTCCTAGACCTGGCACTTGGGCTGCCCCCACTGTCTATTGTTGTCTTTAAAGTAATAAAGCAAGAAGGATCCATGTCCCCCGCTCGCCCACACGATGTGTGCAAATCTTGCACTAATTACTGAAATATTTTCACACCGCAAGTCAAATTAGCTGATAACATAGCCCATGTTATAGAGGTTTATTGGTGTTCGGCTTATGGCATACAAAATGCAGAAACACATTAGGTGTAACCATTGGATGAAAGTCCGCAGGCTCAGAAAGGTGATGATTGTGACTCCAGATTCCCGACAACTTGGCTTTACTCTTATAGAGTTGATAA
>JAIVHC010000324.1 GCA_020201305.1 Geobacteraceae bacterium | reverse complement strand
TCCCTTTCCAGAGGTATATGTTGGATAAATAAATCAGAGGTGAAAATCATATGTACAAAGTATATAAAGGGAATATAAAGGATTAGGCGTGAATCTTCTATATGCTTTTGATCTGCTGGGAACCGCTGCGTTTGCTGCCTCCGGAGCCTGGGCGGGCGTCCGGCGCCAAATGGATCTGCTCGGGGTGCTGGTTCTCGGAGTGGTTACCGCTATTGGCGGCGGTACCCTGCGCGATGTCCTCCTCGGTGATACACCGCCATTCTGCTTTGAAGATGATACCTATATCTATCTCTCCATCGGGGTAGCCTTGACGGTTTTTGTGTTTCACCGCTACCTGGAACTTATCGCGCATCCGCTGTTGTACCTGGATGCCATTGGTCTCGCAACATTTGTGGTGATCGGAACCCAGAAGGCCATCAGTTCTGATGCCAGTTTTATTGTTGCAGTAACCATGGGGGTGATGACGGCTACAGCTGGAGGTGTTATTCGTGATATGCTTTCAAGCCAGGTGCCGCTGATTCTACGCAAGGAGATTTATGCTTCTGCGTGTATTGCCGGAGGAGCCCTGCTCTATGCAGGGGATGCCGCGGGCTTTAATCCCACCCTCACAGCTCTAAGCGCCGCGACCCTTGTTATCCTGTTGCGCCTGCTCGCAATCCGACACAACTGGTCGCTGCCGCGGGCAGGGCGGGCGGAAAACAGCACACCGGACAAGCGCATTGAATAGTATAGGCTCAATGACATCAGAATGCAGGAGAAAAAATATGCATACCATTACATTGCAGGGAGAACGTGCCCCCGTGCGCGTAGGTAAAATTCTGTGTCTGGCACGTAATTACGTGGCTCACGCACATGAATTAGGCAATGAGGTCCCCACTGATCCGGTCCTCTTCAGCAAGCCGGCCAGCAGTATCGTTAAAAGTGGAGAGGATGTGGTGATCCCCGCATATTCGCATGACTGTCACTACGAGGCTGAGCTTGCGGTTCTGATCGGAGATACTCGCAAAGATGTCACACCCGAGGAGGCCATGGCCCTGGTTTGTGGCTATGGAGTTGCTCTTGATATGACCCTGCGTGATACCCAGGCGCAACTCAAAAGCAAGGGCTACCCCTGGGATTTGGCCA
>JAIVHC010000039.1 GCA_020201305.1 Geobacteraceae bacterium | reverse complement strand
ACCCCATGCGGGTTCTCATCATTGACAACGCCAACAATGACAAAATCGTACAGATCGTACTTGTGCTTGATTTCATTGTGAAACACCCGCACCGGCTCATCTGCGGCAAGCATATTTTCCGGGTCGTTATCAAAGCTGACCTTGGGAAATTGCAGCGCGAAGACGATGGTTCCAAGTAACACAACCAGAATAATCCACCAGGGTCTTTTCAGCCCCAGTTCAAGCAGAAGGTTCCGCATAATAAATCCTCATCAGGGTTAAACCCGCACCCGGGCGAAGCCAGCGAACTTGTGATAATTTCCAGTATACCATATTCTGTTTTACATATATATTGTTTTATATATTAAAAAACCCGCCCAAATCACTCAGGCGGGTCGCGATGCTGGCTGCGTCCTGCTTTACCCCTGGGGTACGGCCTCCTGGTTGAGACAAAACTGATCCACGAGTTTGACGACCTTGGTGACATCGGGCTTACTTGTATACGCATCCGCCCCCACCTCTTCGCACTTGTGCGAGGTGTTTTCATTGATCAGACTTGAATAAATAACCACACGGATGTTCTTCATAACAGGATCATCTTTTATGCGCTTGCACAGTGACAACCCGTCGAGTTCAGGCATCTCGATGTCCGATACCACCAGAATAGGCAAATCACCCTCTTCTTTGGCATGTAACAGAGCATCCAGGCACAACTTGCCGTTGCCGAAGCCCTCGACCTGAAGATAACCCGCCTTGCGCAACACCTTGAGAATCCCCTGGCGGATAATGTTGGAGTCCTCGGCAAAAAACAACTTCGCCTCAGCACGGCTATCCACCTTATCCTGCAGCATGGCATCATCATCCTCTTCCCCTACTGCGTAGTGATCACCATCGCCGAAGATCTCGTTGGTGATGTGTTCCATATCCGCAATGAGGATATCGCGCTCGCCAATGGTTACACTGCCGGTAAAGCGGGGATGATAGGTTTCAAAGAACTGATCCATGGGCCTTACCTGTGACCAGGAGAGACGATGGATCTGATCTACTCCGTCAACCAGAAACGCCACCACATCATCGTTGAACTCACACACCAGCACCACCGGGCGGTTTTCTGCAAGTACGGTTTCATCGTTGTTGGCCTGGGTTCCCGTTTCGAGTTTCCCCATGTGGGTGCCCAGGTCTATCAGGGAGATGGAGGAGCCGCGCAGAAGCATGGTCCCCAGAATGGAAGGATGGGATTCGGGAACCCGGGTAAGCTCAGAACTGTTATAGGGGATGATCTCGCGCAGTTTGTGCACATTGATGCCAAATGATTGGCCATGCAGATAGTACTCAAGAATTTCAAATTCGTTGGTTCCGGCCTCAAGAAGAATTCCCTTGGTCTGCTTGTCCAGCGACATTATCCGCTCCTCTATCCTGTTAAAAGGTTAGTCCACCGCTGTTAAGAAATAGAACAGTGCTCCATGCGGTATGTACAAAAATTATGCCGACTCAGAAAGCCTGCTGTCACAAAGCAAAAGATTTATCGGTTTAATACGGCCAACAAGTGTGCCAACACTAATTCAGCTAATGTTTCTTAAATATCCCTGCGCCCACTTATGCACCATATCAAATCTATACTACATAATTATGTCCATATTCGGCTAGGGCAAAGAACATAATACATAAAAAAACGAGAAAATCTCGCAACATATACATCCATATATACATAAAAGCCTCTGAAGGACAAAAAGTCGGTACAGTTTAAATGCTTGACCTGTATCCGCGCTACTCGGTAGTTTACTGGGTACTCAGATGCTGCTGAGTACCAAATGAACGCATTGAACAATGATGGCGTCGCAAAAAGTCCGCCCTCCGGCGTTACGGCGTTTTTTCAGGACCTCGACATACCTGATGTATGCCTTCGCCCCTGAAAAACCACCAGGCCTTGTAGGGCGAATTTTTTGCTTAGCCATCTTATGATTTTTTGCGAAAGCATCAACAATATATTAAAAAGGAGACCACACCATGGCAAACCGGACATTTACGCCCCTGTTTATCTGCCTCATCACGCTTTTTGCCTTTGCCGGCTCTTCTCTGGCAGGTGATTTAACCACCCTGGAGGACTGGGAACCTTCCTTCGACCCCTCTGATGCCGAGTACACCTATATACTTTCCAATGTCGACCATCCGGCCATAGCGGGCATCGGCGTCGGCTACAAAATACGTGATCGCGTTTGGGAGTTAAGCAACGGGCGTCTCTACGTTGACTTTCGCCCCCTGGCGCAGCTGGGCGGAGAGAAGGATGTGGTGCGTAAACTTAAGATGGGGGCGGTACAGGGGATGTTGTGTTCATCGGTTGCCGCCGCAAACGTTGCGCCGAAACTCGGGATTGTCAACCTCCCATTTGTCCTCGATACGCCAGAGAAGCTCGAGACATTCCGCAACACCCCGGAACTCTTCGAGCCGTTCAGTAATGCGGCTCTACGCCAGGGGATCAAGGTCGTGGACTTCACCGGCTACGGCAGCTATGGCTGGGCCACTACCACCCCGGTGCGCAGCCTAGACGAAGCCAAGCAGGTTAATTTCAGAATAGCCCAGGCCCCGGTCAATACCGATATCTACAAGGCATGGAATCTAAAATTCACGGTTATGCCCTGGCCGGACGTCCCGCAGGCGCTTCAGACCGGGGTTATCGATGGGCTCGACCACACCCCCATGGTGTGCAGTATTACCAAAAAATTCGATGTGGCCAAATACTTCACCCAAATCAACTACTCCCAGGGACTGTATATCCACATGATAAACAAACGCTGGCTTGATCAACTGCCCGAAGACCTGCGTGACATCCTCCTGGGAGTCATCGAGGAGGAAAGTGCAAAAGCCAGAACCAACACGGAGATCCAGCAGCAAGCCCAGATCAAAGCTGCACAGCAAGATGGAGTAAAGTTTTTTGATCTCAATGCTAAAGACCGCGCGCAACTGGCAGAGATGGCTGCCCCGGTTCTGGAAAAATGGGGGGAGCGCATTGGGCCGGATTATCTCGAAAAGGTTCTTTCAACCCTATCTGAAGAAAATAGATAGCCATCCTATGAATTTTCGCGAAAGCATCAAACGTGCGGGGCTGTGTTTTTTATCTGAAACTTTATTTTCATTCCGGCAAAATTCGTTGTCTTCATGCTGCTTTTACTTTGGAACCCCGCACCGCCCTGCTATACCTCAGACTTACACTTGCTTAGCCTGATATCGATATAAGTTTCCCCCTGAAGGCGGAAGAAGGAGTTTCATCCATGTCACAACTTGCCAAGCATCTATCTCATGCCCTGCTGGGTGCCGTTATTGTTTTATCTGCATCCATCACTCCGGCACACGCGAATTCGGCACTCGAATCCTGGGCACCAGCGTTTGATCCCTCGGGTGCAGAATACTCGTATATTCTTTCCAATGTATCCCATCCCGCTATTGAAGGTGTTGGCGTGGGATACCGCATCCGCGACCGGGTGTGGGAAGAAACCAACGGGCGTATTTTTGTCGACTTTCGTCCTCTGTCACAGCTCGGCGGGGAAAAGGATGTCCTGCGCAAGTTAAAGATGGGAGCGGTACAGGGGATGCTGTGTTCCTCTGTGGCTGCAGCAAATGTTGACCCTAAACTGGGCATCGTCAACCTGCCCTTTGTTGTAGACAGCTTTGATAAGCTCGAACAATTCAGAAACACTCCCGCGCTGTTTGAACCCTTCAGCACCGCCGGCCTGCGCCAGGGTATCAGAGTCCTCGATCTCACCGGTTACGGGCCCTACGGCTGGGCCACCACAACCCCGGTTCGCACCGTGGAAGAAGCGAAAAAGGTGAACTTTCGCATTGCCCAGGCACCGGTCAATACCGATTTGTATAAAGCCTGGGGGCTTAAATTTACCGTATTACCCTGGCCCGATGTTCCCCAGGCACTCCAGACCGGAGTTATCGATGGGCTCGATCACAGCCCTATCGTATGTAATATTACAAAAAAGTTTGAAATTGCTCCATATTTTACCCAGATCAACTATGCCCAGGGCCTGTTCGTCCATTTGTCCAGTGAACGTTGGCTCAATAGACTTCCCGAAGATCTGCGCACCACCTTTTTACGCATTGTCAAAGAAGAGAGTGCGGATACACGCGAGCGTACGCGCCAACAGCAAGAGGTGGAGATTGAAGCAGCCCAAAAGAGCGGAGTAACCTTCTTCACTATGGACCCGGCGGAGAAGCAAACCCTTGTGGAACGCGCCGCACCCGTGTATAAACGCTGGGAGCAGAAAATCGGGGCAGAATACCTGGCCAGGGTGCGCGCTACCCTTGGGGGTGCAGAAGAGTAAAACGCACCTTAACCAAGAGGACATATGCGATTTAAGCCTTGTCTGAACAGAAATGGCCGGAGGATTTTCTCCGGCCATTTCTGTTTGGTATTATGGAAAAGACTCTGGCAAACCCCATTCCATGAGCTATTCGACTGTATCTGAGACTTGATAACGATTAACGGAACCTGCGATGAAAAAGATACTTCGGGCACTGGACAAAACACTTGGAGCGGTAGAAGACTGGTCACTGGTAGTAGTGGTATGCGTTGCCCTCCTTTCTGGTCTGACCAACATCATTCTGCGCAAAACTACAAATATTAACCTGTACTGGTCTGATGAAGTGGTCCGAAAGTCGATTTTTTTCTGTACCTACGTGGGCTGCAGTGCAGCGATACGGAGACGCTCCCTTATCCGCGTGGATGCGTTGCCGCAGATAATCCCGGTAAGCAGAAAGTTTTTCAATATGGTAAACCATCTCGCCTGCCTGGTGTTTTCCGCTATGCTGGTGTGGCTCGGGTGGGGGTTACTTAAATCCGTCTATGCAGACGAGTATGCCACTACCGCTACTTTGCAGATCCCCGAGTGGTATTTCTACGCGGTGCTT
>JAIVHC010000038.1 GCA_020201305.1 Geobacteraceae bacterium | reverse complement strand
CGGTAAAACAGGCAGTGCAGAACTGGCATCCGTCAGCGTTTTCAGATGCACAGGTTGCTTTGTGTAATCCCTCCACCGAGAGATACCCCAGGGTATCGGAGGTAATGTAGCGGTTGATCTCCTCAATACTGTGGGAGGATGAGATCAGTTCATTGCGTGTCGGGGTATCGATACCGTAATAGCACGGATAACTGGTAGGCGGGCTTGATACACGCATATGTACCTCTTTGGCCCCCGCGTTTTTAATCATTTTGATGATCTTGCGTGCTGTCGTCCCGCGTACGATGGAATCATCAATCACCACTACGCGCTTCCCTTCGATCGCTTCGCGCACGGGGTTGAGCTTGATCTTGACCCCGAAGTGGCGGATCGACTGCTGCGGTTCGATGAAGGTGCGCCCCACATAGTGATTGCGGATCAGCCCGAGTTCAAACGGAATCCCCGATTCTTCCGCATAGCCGATGGCTGCGGGGACGCCGGAATCCGGGATGGGCACCACCACATCGGCATCAATGGGAAATTCGCGGGCGAGCTCGCGTCCGTATTCTTTACGCACCGAATACACCTCACGCCCGAAGATGGTGCTGTCAGGGCGGGCGAAGTACACAAATTCAAAGATACATGGTGAGGCGGGTTTTTTCTCGAGGGGGAACATGGAATGCACCCCTTTTTCATCCACAATTACCATCTCGCCGGGTTCGAGTTCACGGATGAATTCGGCCTCAATGAGATCGAGAGCGCAGGTTTCGGATGCAACCACATACGCACCTTCGAGTTTTCCCAGCACCAGGGGACGGAATCCGCGCGGGTCGCGAATCGCCACCATGCGGGTCTCAGTGAGGAACAACAGGCTGTACGCACCGTTGACACGCTCAAGAGCCATAGTGATACGCTCGGCGAGACTATCGGCCTGACTGCGTGCAAGCAGATGGATGATAACTTCAGTGTCGGAGATGCTGGAGAAGATGGAACCCAATTCCTCGAGTTCATTGCGCAACTCCTCGGCATTGACCAGATTGCCGTTATGCGCCACAGCAATACTCCCGCGCGCGTAATCCACCAGGATGGGCTGGCAGTTCTTGACATCGTTACCTCCGGCGGTGGAATAGCGTACATGCCCTATGGCATTGCGCCCGGGGAGGCGATCGAATATCTGTGAGTCACGGAACACATCCGACACCAGACCATTTTTACGATGCGCGCGCAGTACTCCTCCATCGGAAGCCACAATACCGCAGCTTTCCTGCCCACGATGCTGAAGGGAATACAACCCAAGATAGGTGAGGTTGGCAGCTTCGGGGTGCCCGTAAACTCCAAAAACCCCGCATTCTTCCTGTAATTTATCAAACATGTTTTCCCTGTTTCCTTTCCACTTGGATGTGGCGACACTCACTGTGGCGCTAAAGTACCTCGTTACGAATAAAATCGATGGCGTTTTTGTACAACCACAGTCCCATCCCCTCTTCGGGCAACGTTTCGCGCGTCCAGCGTGGGTGGTGGGTACGATGCAGGTATGCCTCTGGGTGCGGCATGAGCCCGAACAGACGCCCACTGGGGTCCGAGATTGCTGCGATGGAGTTCATGGAGCCGTTGGGGTTGAGGGGAAATTCCCGTGCCGGGGCAATGTACGCTGCATCGCTGTATTTAAGCGGCGCCAGATGCTCGTTTTCGATTTGTGCAAGCACTTGCGGATCTTCAACCACAAATTTTCCTTCCCCGTGCCGCACCGGCAGATAGATACCCGTAAGGCCGCGGGTAAACACGCACGGCGACTTCTGGTCCACCTTCAGGTATACCCAGCGATCCTCAAAGCGCCCATTGTCATTGACGGTGAGGGTCGCGCTCTGGGTGTGGTAATCGTGGCCGAGTCCGGGGAGAAGACCCATCTTGACCATAAGCTGAAAGCCGTTACACACCCCCATCACCAGGTTGCCGTTCTCTACAAAGCGAAGGATCTCTTCGATAAAGGGCTTTCCACTGGTTTTGACCTCCGCATAGCGTAGACGGTTCGCTCCGGCTTTGGCGCTGCCGAGATCATCTCCATCGAGAAAACCGCCGGCAAAGTTGAGAAAATGGTAATCGTGCAGGCTCACCTCACCGGAAAGAAGGCGTGAGAGGTGCACAATGTCAACCGTTCCGGCTCCGGCCAGACGGCAGGCGTTAGCTACTTCGCGCTCGCAGTTGGTACCGTTGCCGGACACCACGATAGCCTTAACATCAGCGGGCATAATCAAAGCTCCTTCAATGTGGCCTGCCAGGCCTGTTTCAACGCGTAGATATCATCTTCGATGATGATGGCTCCATCTCCACCCCGGATCTTGAGGCTAGGCGCACTCAGCACCTTGCCCAGGCAGCAGATGTCCTGACCGCTGAAGAGCTTTTCAAACTCCTCCGCATGTTCAGGTGCCACCGTGACCAGTAACCGGCTCTGGGATTCAGAAAACAGGATCTCCATGGTGCTCAACTCCTTTTCTGTGCGCACCCTGGTGAGGTCGATATCCATACCGAAACCGCCGGCAAACGCACTTTCGGCGAGCGCCACCCCGAGACCGCCATCCGAAAGATCGTGGCAGGATGCGATGAGACCCGCTTTTTGCGCACGGTTGAGAGTCCGATAGCGCCGCAGTGCCGTAGGAGCATCTACCTCGGGCACCTGATTGCCGGTAAAACCCAGGATATTGAAAAGCTCCGAACCCCCGAGTTCGGCGCGGGTAATCCCAAGGAGGTATACTTTATCGCTGGGCTTTTTGACATCCATGGTAGTGCAACAGCGCACATCGTCAACCTTACCGATTACCGAGAACAGCACCGTGGGTGGGATGGAAATCTTTTCCCCTTCGATGTGGTAGTCATTTTTCATCGAATCCTTACCGGAAATCAAGGGTACGCCAAACGCGACGCAGTATTCGTACAGGGCCTTGTTGGCTCTCACGAGCTGCGCGGCTTTGAACGGCCCGTCCGGAGTGCGCTCACTCAGCACCGGATCGCACCAGCAGAAGTTATCCAGCCCCGCGACATGATCAACATTCCCTCCTACACACACGTAATTGCGCAGAGCCTCATCGATGGCACATGCCATCATGTGGTAGGTGTCGATATCGCTGTAGCGCGGACAGATGCCGTGGGCCACGGTGACTCCGGCGAAGGAATCCGCAGTGCTTCCGGAGCGGCGGGGAGATCGGTTTCTGCGGGCTGGCGATGGGTCTTGATCTCCCAGCGTGCGGGTATCTTCATCTGCGGATTGGCATTGTGGAGAAAATCCATGGGCAGATAGGTTGCGGTGCGCCCGTGGTAAAGACAGTGGTAATAGCCCGAATCGGTAAACTCTCCCAGATCCGTGGCCTCCACATTCATACTTGCACCGAGCTGAATAAATTCCTCTACGTGTTCAGGCGGCACCGCCAGAGTCATACGCTCCTGCGCCTCGGAGATCAGGATCTCCCACGGCTGCAGACCCGCATATTTGAGCGGGGCACGCTCCAGATGCATTTCAAAGCCACCGGTATCCTCGGCCATCTCGCCCACAGAAGAGGAGAGGCCGCCGGCACCATTATCGGTAATGGCGTTGTACAAACCCTTATCCCGCGCTATGAGAAGAAAATCAAACATGCGCCGCTGGGTGATGGGATCACCGATCTGCACTGCGGTAGCCGGGGAATTTTCATTCAACTCTTCGGATGAGAACGTAGCGCCGTGAATCCCGTCCTTCCCGATGCGTCCCCCTACCATGATGATGTGATCACCGGGGTCGGCCTTTTTTTCGTGCCCGGGCCGTCCGTGCAGCATAGCAGGCATGAGGGCAGCACTGCCGCAGTATACCAGGGGCTTCCCCGCAAAACGCGGATCAAACACAAGGGAACCGTTGATGGTGGGAATGCCACTCTTGTTTCCACCGTGTTCCACCCCTTCAACCACCCCTTCAAAGATACGGCGCGGATGCAACAAACGCGGCGGCAGAGGTTTGGAGTAAAACGGAGAGGCAAAGCAGAACACGTCGGTATTAAATATCAGGCGCGCGCCACGCCCGGTACCGAAGGGATCGCGGTTGACCCCCACAATCCCGGTGAGAGCACCACCATAGGGATCCAGAGCACTGGGGGAGTTGTGCGTTTCAACCTTGTAGACCACGCTCCACTCATCGGTAAAGCGGATAACCCCGGCGTTGTCCTTGAACACCGAGAGACATATATCATCTTCACCCTTCTGGCGCCGAACCTCGGCAGTGGTTTCCATGATGTAGCTTTTGAAGAGGGAATCGATACTCTCTTTCTGGCCGTGCTCATCTTCGTAATCGATCCGGGCCGAGAATATCTTGTGCTTGCAGTGTTCACTCCAGGTCTGAGCCAGGGCTTCGAGTTCGGCATCGGTAATGCGTGTGCTCAGACCGACGCGTTTGCGCTCCTGCTGTACCTGCGGGTCGGCGATAAAGGTCTGGATAGCCTTCATCTCATCCAGGTTCAAGGCCAGCATTCCATCGCGGCTGATCTGCATCAGGGTGGTGTCATCTACATCCAGATCGATCTCGCGAATTTCCGGCTCTCCCAGGGTTTCCACCCGGGCTATCTGGGGCTCCAAACCCGTTTCGGGATCAAACTCATCCCGACTTACGATGGTCCAGCGCTGGATCAAAGCATTGGCAAGGACCCCGGCCGCAATCTCCTCCGCTGTAGGTTTGTCCACATTGCCACTCAACAGATACTGTACCGAGGTGTATACCGCCTCCTGCGCCTCCAGCTTGCGCCCCAGGATGTACTCAAGCGCTTCACGCGCAGTGCGCCCCGGATTGTCGGTAACCCCGGGACGGAAACCCACTTCTATGAGGACATCAAAGTCGTGCGCGAGGGCCTTATCCACACCGAACTCCTGAATCACCGGATCTGAAAACGGTCCGGAAGCCGCGCTCTGGAGTTCTTCCGCACTCAGCTGTGCGTCCACGGTATACACATCCAGAGTCCGTACCTGGCGCAACTCGATACCGAGATGACTCTTAATCTCCTGGCGCACTCGCTCTCCGCGCGCATCGCGCACTTTGTCTTTAAGACCTACAACAATTCTGTTGGCCATACATTCTCCTCATCCAGGAATTGGTACCTGTCGGAACTGTGCCTGAAAATCACCGCTCCGTATTTATTCAGCCGCTGTGTTTGCAGCCATGTATCTATGCATTCACACCTCAACAACTGAAGCTTTCACTCGCAACTCCAACCTGCCCTGCAATCAAGCGCGGGGTGCAACACGCCTGGGCGTTCAGAACACACTGCATGCTCTCACGCGCAAGTTTCTCGGTGTTGTTGGTCTCACTCATGTGCGCCATAAAGACCGCTTTCAACTCGGGCCAGAGCAACTCCTGCACCAGCTCTGCGGCCTGATGGTTGGATAAGTGGCCATGGGTCCCACGTACCCGCTGCTTGAGGTGCCACGGGTATGGATCATCATGCAGCATCTGCTCATCGTGGTTGGTCTCCAGCACCAGCACCTGACAGCGTTGGAGCCGCTCGAGCACCAGGCGCGTAACCACCCCAAGATCGGTGGCAATCCCGACGCGTACTCCACCGACATTCAGGACGAATCCCACCGGCGCCACGGCATCGTGGGTAACCGGAAACGCCTCTACTGCTACATCTCCAACGTTCAAACGTTCCCCGGCACCCAGGGTACAGTAATCTACTTCTCCGATGGATGGCAGCGCTGCAAAGGTCTGGGGCAGACAATACAGGGGGAGAGCGTAACGTCGGCACAAGGGACCTGCCCCAAGGCAGTGATCCCGATGTTCGTGACCGACAATAATCGCATCAAGATCATGAGCCGCCACCCCGATCCCCTCAAGGCGGCGCGTGAGTTCCCGCGCCGAAAGCCCGGCATCAATAAGAACTCTGGTGGTATCGCTCTCTATGTAAATGGCGTTGCCTTTACTGCCACTCGCGAGCTGACAAATACGCACCGGCATCTCCCTTATCTGCCAGAAAACTTCTTCGCTTAACCAGTCGTAATTACTGAATAAAATCCTGGCAGCGCCAAATTTATTTCTTCAGGCGCAAAATGGATCCGCGCCAAGCAACAATACCGCAGTCTACCGTTCGCGCCTTAATAGCACAAGCGCACCAAAAGGGCAAGAACGGCAACAACCAGCCAGCGCGGAAGTCACAGTTACATAGCCCGATTTCTATGCGGGTTCTGTTTATCTTTATGCCTTTATCAATTTCAAAGGAGAAAATGCCATGTCTGTAAAAGTAGCCATCAACGGTTTCGGTCGCATCGGACGCAATGTACTGCGCATTGCGCAACAGGGTGCCGATTTTGAGGTTGTTGCGATAAACGACTTGAGTGATGCTGAAACCCTGGCTCATCTGTTTAAATATGATTCCGTCCATGGCATCTATCCAGGCAGCGTTGAAACCCGTGAAAGCAGTATTGTGGTGGACGGACGCGCCATCAAAATCTACAGCGAAAAAGACCCTGCCGCGCTGCCGTGGAAGGAACTCGGGGTTGAAATGGTCCTTGAAGCTACCGGGGTATTTCGCACCCGCGAAGGGGCGGCCAAACACCTCAAAGCCGGGGCTTCGCGCGTGGTTATCAGCGCCCCCGGGAAGAACTCCGATGTTACCGTGGTTAAGGGGGTCAACTTTGATGACTACGATCCGAGCAAGCATCAGGTCATCTCCAACGCCTCATGCACCACTAACTGCCTCGCTCCGGCGGCACTTCTGCTGCATGAAAAGCTGGGGATCAAACGTGGGAGCATGACCACGATACACTCCTACACCAACGACCAGAACATCCTCGACCTGCCACACAAGGATCTGCGCCGCGCCCGTGCTGCAGCGGTATCCATGATTCCAACCACTACCGGCGCAACCGATGCAGTGGCATTGGTCATCCCCGAACTCGAAGGGCGCCTGTCCGGGATGGCTGTACGCGTCCCAACCCCTAATGTTTCCATGATCGACTTTGTGATCGAAACCGAAAAGGACACCAGCATCGAAGAAGTAAATGCCATGGTGCAGGAAGCTGCAAACGGCGAGCTGATGGGGACTCTCGAGTACTGTGACCAACCCCTGGTTTCCATAGATTTCAACGGCAATCCGGCTTCGTGTATCTTTGACGCTCTGAGCACCACCGTATTGCAGGAGCGGATGGTCAAGGTCCTGCTGTGGTACGATAACGAGTGGGGTTACTCCGCACGCATCGTGGATCTCCTCAATCTCGTGGCGAACAAGTAATTTTACATCCCCGGAGTTGTCGCTACACCGCGGCACTCCGGGGTATTCATTTAGACCTATGGAGTTGGATATTCATGCTTAACAAATGTTCCGTAACGGATCTTGACCTCAAGGGGAAACGCGTATTCTGCCGGGTAGATTTCAACGTGCCCATCAATGAAAATGGCAGTGTGGGCGATGACACCCGCATTGTTGCGGCTCTCCCCACTATCCGCTACATCCTTGAACAGGGCGGGCGCCTCATCCTGGCCTCCCACCTGGGGCGCCCCAAAGGAGAAAAGAGGTCCGAATTCAGCCTCGCACCCGTTGCCCCATACCTCGCGAAGCTTCTCGGCACGCCGGTGGCGATGGCGCCGGACTGTATCGGTCCCGAAGTGGAACAATTGGTAACCAATATGGGCAATGGAGATGTAGTTCTGCTCGAAAACATGCGCTTTTATCCTGAGGAGGAAAAAAATGCGCCCGAGTTCTGCGCCCAGCTCGCAAAACTGGCGGATGTGTATGTAAACGATGCGTTCGGCACTGCGCACCGCGCCCATGCTTCTACCGAAGGGGTAGCGCATCTGCTCCAGCCGGCTGCCGCAGGCTTTCTGATGGCCAAGGAGCTTGAATATCTGGGGAAGGCACTCGAGAATCCGCAGCGCCCCTTTGTTGCTATTCTCGGCGGCGCCAAGGTGAGCGATAAGATCCCGGTAATCACCAGCCTCCTCGACAAGGTCAACACCCTCCTCATTGGCGGGGGGATGGCCTACACATTTCTGCGCGCACAAGGGCATGAGGTGGGCAAATCGTTATTGGAACCGGATCAGATCGAACTCGCAGGCTCTCTCCTGGAGCAGGCTAAGGCCAAAGGGGTTGAGATTATACTCCCTTTCGACCATGTGGTAGCGCCCGAGTTCAGCAATGATGTCCCGATACAGACCGTAGACAACAGCGAATTCCCTTCCGACTGTATGGGTCTCGACATCGGGCCCAAAACCACCGCAGCATACGCTGATGTAATCAGCAACGCAGCCACCATTGTATGGAACGGCCCCATGGGGGTCTTTGAAATGGAGAATTTTGCGCGTGGAACCATGGAAGTTGCGCGGGCGCTGGCACAGACGGATGCGGTTACCATCATCGGGGGAGGCGATTCCGTTGCCGCGGTTAACAAGGCCGGATTAAGTGAATCCATGAGTCATATCTCCACCGGTGGAGGTGCCTCCCTCGAACTGCTGGAAGGCAAAACCCTTCCCGGGGTGGCATCTTTAACCGATAAAGATTGATAAATATGCAGGAGAATATTCAATGCGCAAACCGCTGATAGCCGGAAACTGGAAACTCCACCACAGCATAGATGAAGCTCAAACCCTGGTGCATGAGCTGTGCGAAAAACTCGCCGATGTACGCAACAGCGACATCCTTCTCGCCCCCTCATTTACCTCCATTCCTGCGGTAGCACAGATCTGCGCCTCCAGCCATATCAAGGTCGGGGGACAGAATTGCTATCCCGAACCGCAGGGCGCCTTTACCGGGGAGGTGTCAGCACTTCAGCTCAAGGATGCAGGATGCGAATTTGCCATACTGGGACACTCAGAGCGCCGCCAGATATTCAAGGAGGATGACACCTTCATCAATGCCAAGGTACATGCGGTATTGGAGCAGGGAATGCTCGCGATTCTGTGCGTGGGCGAAACCCTGGAACAGCGCGAAAATGACGAACTGTTTGAAGTAATCAACAACCAAATTCAACTGGGGCTGCATAATGTCAACGCAGAACAGATGGAGAACGTGGCCATAGCTTACGAACCGATATGGGCTATCGGAACCGGGAAAACCGCAAGCAGTGATGATGCGGCTGAAGTACACGCGTATATTCGCGGCCTCTTGCATGGAGTGTATTCTGCCCAGGTGGCGCAAAACATCCGCATCATTTACGGCGGCAGTGTTAAGCCCGATAACATCAGCAGCCTGATGGCACAGGCAGATATCGATGGTGCACTGGTTGGCGGGGCCAGCCTCAAAGCAGCCGATTTTGCAGCCATTGCGAACTTTCCGCGCCCTCTGCATATGGCGAGCGCTAATCCGTAGGTAAGATTTTGGCTGGAAAGTTCATTCAGAGTATGTTAGTTTCGGCGGTCAGTTGAAAATTACTGTTCCGCGTACAAATAGCAACGCAGGGCAGAATCGAGTTTTTACTAACAAGCGGAGTACTTTGAGCATATGACCACCTTTCTTCTCGTTATCCACATTCTGGTTTCCATATCGCTGGTAATCATTGTTTTACTTCAGGCAGGCAAGGGTGCTGAAACAGGGGCCTCATTCGGTGGCGGCTCAAGCCATACCATGTTCGGTGCCACTGGAGGGCAGTCGTTTCTAAGCAAACTCACCACTATGACCGCAGCCGTATTTATGCTCACCAGCCTGTCGCTCGCATATTTCCACGACCAGGGAGGCTCCGGCAGCATTATGCCCGAGCAGGTCAAGGTTCAAAAAGCTCAACAAGCGGCTCCAACTCCCGAAGATGTCGAGCCCCTTGCACCCACACAGAACAACGACTGATTTCTGTATTGACAGCTCCAGAGTAAATCAGTATAAAGACCCTGCATTGCCGAAGTGGTGGAATTGGTAGACACGCACGCTTGAGGGGCGTGTGACCTACGGTCGTGCGAGTTCGAGTCTCGCCTTCGGCACCAGTAAAAAAGATAAGCCCGACTACATATAAGTGGTCGGGCTTTTTTGGTTTTTAGATCTATCTCAAATATAATTTGAAGTTCTTTTGACCCATATGATATTAATGGCTCGTCAGCAGAATCTGTGGTTAAAATCAGGTTCCGGCAACTTGCCAAGTTCATGATATAGGGCGATTTGCAGGCATTCTATGGTTCTAAATCCGTAGGTTTTTCTCATAGCGAGTTTCACCTTAAGGTTCATGCCTTCAACCGCACCGCTAGAAACCTCGCCTTTGGCTTTGAACCAATTGAGAATCAGCGGCTTATGCTTGCGTAACATCCTGGCTACCTTCTTCATCGGTTCCAGGTCGGTTTGCAATGTTCTGGTTACCCAATTTTCAAGAAACTTATCAGCGAAGTCATAGCTTTTATATTCCCAGAAACGCTGAAAGTCCTCGCGCAGCAGGAAACCCTTGATCGACGCCAGGTTTAGCTTCATCAGTTCCGACATCCGGGCTGTCTGCTTTTCAGATAGATTCTCCGGGCGCTTGAGTAGCAACCAACGCTTGCGTACTAAAACGTTGTGCTTACCATCGGCTTTAAGCTCTTTTACTTCGCTGCGGCGGATCTCATCAATCGCCTCGTTGAATTTACGCGCAATGTGGAAGCGATCGAGAACATTCAGAGCCTGCGGAGCCTTTTTGGCAATGACCTTAAGATACGCCGGCCACATGTCACTGCAGACGAACTCGAGCTTGGCACTGCGCTGTGGACCAAAATCTCTGAAAAACTGCAGCAAGGTCTTGGCTTTACGCTCAGGACCGCTCCACAAAAGCCGCCTTACACCGGCATTAACCTGATACACCAGGGTCAGGTACTTGTGCCCTTTAAAAACAGCGACCTCGTCGACACCAATTTCGGTAATACCTTCAAGGCTTCTACGGGCAAGACCGTAATCGACAACAAACTTAACGGCTCGGAACACCGTATCCCAGCTGGTTTCGAATACTCTGGCGGTTTCCTGCCAGGAGAGCCTTTTCGCCCAGCGAGACAGAAACACCTGATATGAAATAGTTGTGCGCTCCTTACCGTGAGCCCAGGGCACAGCCTCGGCCTTAATGCCATGTTCCAGGCATTTGATTCGGCGCGGGGCATAGCGAAAGAATGC
>JAIVHC010000203.1 GCA_020201305.1 Geobacteraceae bacterium | reverse complement strand
TTATCCCTGCATGCTCTGGAAGCGTGTGAGCCGCGCCGCTTCGCAGAATCGAAACGCTCCAAGGTGCAGCATAGCCGCAGCAGCGTGGAGCGTACCGGTTTCAATCCGGGTCTCGATGTAGTGGGGATGCGGGCAGAGGATGCCGTACCCAGGGTGGAGCGTTTTATCGATGATGCCCTGCTCCACAACTGGCGAGACCTGCAGGTAACCCATGGACGCGGAGCTGGAGCACTGCGCCGGGCGATCCGCGAGATGCTCGGACACCACCGTGCAGTAAGTGCATTCCACTCGGCCGACAATGCCCACGGCGGCGATGCGGTTACCGTGATTCAGTTGGGAGAGTATAGCGGACACAGGAGGGAATGATGGTAGGCAGAATTCCCGCTGAGACCATTGAGCAGATTCGCGAACACAGCGACATCGTGACTGTTGTGGGCGAGTACGTAAATCTCAAGCAATCCGGCGATAACCATTTCGGCCTGTGCCCGTTTCATGGAGAAAAGACCCCCTCATTCAGTGTCAACAGCAGTAAACAGTTCTTTTACTGCTTCGGGTGTGGCGCTGGTGGGAATGTATTTAATTTTTTAATGCGCATCGAGGGGTTGGGTTTTGCCGATGCCGTGCATAAATTATCTCGCCGGGTTGGCATTGAGATTGAGGAGGAACAGCTTTCTCCGCGACGGCAGCAACAACGCGAAGAGCGCGAGCGTCTGCAGCACATTGTACAGATTGCGGTAGAATTTTATCACCATATCCTCCTGCAGGAACCCGAGGGTGCTGAGGCACGCGCCTATCTGCGCCGCCGTGGTTATGGCGGGGAGATGGTGCGCCGTTTTCAACTCGGCTTCGCCCCCTCTGGATGGGGTAAACTGTGTACCCATTTCAGGCAGGCGCATGTTGATGAGGATAAGGCTGTTGCCCTCGGACTGTTGCGCCGCAGTGACGACGGACGCACCTACGATATGTTCCGGCGTCGCCTGTTGTTTCCGGTGCAGGATCCGTATGGTCATGTTGTGGCCTTCGGCGGACGGGTGTTGGATAACAGCCTGCCCAAGTACATAAACTCTCCCGAGTCGGATCTGTACCACAAGGGAAAAACCCTGTACGGGCTCTACGATGCAAAAAACGCCATGCGGCGCCAACGTCGGGTTATTGTGGTAGAAGGCTATTTTGATCACCTCGCCCTGGTGCAGGCAGGAGTAGAAAATGTTGTGGCCACCTGTGGTACATCTCTCACCCCGCAGCATGCAGCACTGTTGAAACGCTATGTGGAGACGGTTGTACTGCTCTTTGATGAGGATAAAGCAGGACAGTCCGCATGTTTCAGGGCTCTGCCGGTATTACTTGAAGCGGGTTTGCAGATTCAATATATAAGCCTCGAAGAGGGAGAGGATCCCGACTCATTTCTGGCCCGGCATGGACGCGAGGCCTTTGATGCACGCCTTGAACGTGCTCGCTCGGCCCTGGGATACTATATGCAGGAGAACCTGAATGCGAGTGGCGATCAGGCTGAGGAGCAGGCGCGTGGTATAGCGGAGATTCTTGAGGTTGTCGTGCGGATCCCGGATGAGATAGAGCTTAACCTGCATGTGCAGGAGCTTGCAAAGCGCACCGGGGTGGATATAAAAATATTGCAACGCCAACTGGAGCAGATTAAAGGAGCACAGAAATCCCCTGCGCCATTGTCGCCTGCGCCGGAATCACAAGGAACCAACCCCCGCCGGGAAGTGCGCCGTCCGGTAGCCAGGGGGGCAGGAGAGGACACTGAACTCAAGGCGCAGAAAATGCTGCTTGCGCTTATGGCTGAGCGCCGTCAGGTGAGTATAGATGTGATGACGAGAGGGGCGGAGAGCTTATTTTCCCATCCCAGGTGTCGTGAGTGTGCCGAGCTCATAAATCGTGCATATACGCAGGAGCGCAAGCCCGGGCACTGGCTGCTGGATCAGTGTGAGGACAGTGAGGTTCAGGAGATTTTGACGGCAGCACTGGTGGATAGGTGTCAGTTTGCCGATGAGGTTATCGAAAAGGTTTTTAGCGATTGTCGTGGGGCGGTGAATCGCAGTCAACTCAAACAACGCAGAACGCAACTGCATGCACAGATGTGCGAGGCTGAACGCAACGGCGATATTGAGATGCAGAATGAGTGTATGCGAGAGTTGATGACGATCAATCGCCAAATCAGACGCTAGAAAATAGTACCACCGCATAAAATAAAATCGGCTGCACACCGATGAACAGGAGATGCGCACTATGGCAAAGAAAACAAAAGAAGAAGAATTCCAACAACTCATTGAAACAGGGAAGGAAAAAGGCTTTCTGACCTACGATGAGGTGAATGAAGCTCTTCCTGACGACATGGTCGGAGCGAGTCAGATTGAAGATGTGATGACCATGATTGGTGAAATGGATATAGAAATCATTGACTCGAACTCCAAGGACACAGTAACAAAGAGCACCAGTTCGAATGATTCAGATTCCGACGAAGAGGAGGCCCCGGCGCTGGAAGCGGGGGTTATCGGCCGTACCAGTGATCCGGTGCGCATGTATCTGCGCGAGATGGGGCAGGTGTCGCTTCTCACCCGTGAAGGTGAAGTGGAGATAGCCAAACGGATCGAAGAGGGAGAACAGCTCATCACAAAAGTGGTGTTGTGTACCCCCATTGCTCTCAATGAAGTGGTACGTCTGGGAATAAAACTCGAAGATGGTGAGACCAATCTGGCGGATATCACTCGCGATGGCAACACCGAAGAGGATGAGGCCTCGATAGAGGACATGGAGGCTCAGTGGGCCCAGACTACAGAGCTGATTGCCGAAGTGGGGCGTAAAAAAGAGCACCTCGATGAGATTAAGGCGCGCATAGAGGAAAGCAGGGATGCGGCGGAGCGTAGAGAACTCCAGGCCGAGATCGATGGAATCATGCAGGAGCTGTATGAAACCATTCGCCAGCTACGCCTCAAAGAAAAGGTGGTCAAGCGCGTGACTGCGCGTCTCAAGGAGCTTTCCAAGCAAGTGCAGAAAAGCCTTAAAGATGTGGCTGTATGTGAGAAAAAACTGGGCCTTACACATAAACAGATTCGCAGCCATCTGCGCCGCATGCATAAAAGCGACGCTGAAGCGCAGACGGTAGCGCAGGAGCTCGGAATCAGCGTAGAAGAACTGCTCAGCATAGAAAAACGCCTCAAGGGGGCGCAACGCCGCTTTAAAAAGGTTGAGGAGGAGAGCGGTTTCAACGCAGAAGAGCTGGTCGTGGCGATGAAAGAGGTGCGCCGGGGTGAGTATCAGTCCAAAACAGCCGAAACCGAACTGGTGGAAGCAAACCTGCGTCTGGTGGTTTCTATTGCTAAAAAGTACACCAATCGCGGACTGCAGTTTCTCGATCTCATCCAGGAGGGCAATATCGGCCTCATGAAAGCAGTGGATAAATTCGAGTATCAGCGCGGATATAAATTTTCGACTTATGCCACATGGTGGATTCGGCAGGCGATTACCCGGGCCATTGCGGATCAGGCCCGCACGATCCGAATCCCCGTGCATATGATCGAAACCATCAACAAGCTGATCCGTACCTGTCGTCAACTCGTGCAGGAGCTCGGGCGCGAGCCGATCCCCGAGGAAATTGCCGAGCGCATGGATCTGCCCCTGGAGAAGGTGCGCCGGGTGCTTAAGATTGCCAAGGAGCCCATCAGCCTTGAGACCCCCATCGGGGAAGAGGAGGATTCTTCTCTAGGCGACTTTATTGAGGACAAAGGGGCCGTTTCACCATTGGAAGAAGCGATTAAGGGCAATTTGTCCGCCCAGACTGCCGAGGTGCTGTCCTCGTTGAGCCCGCGCGAAGAAAAGGTGCTACGCATGCGTTTCGGCATCGGGGAAAAGTCGGATCACACCCTCGAAGAGGTGGGACAGGATTTCAGTGTCACGCGCGAACGTATTCGCCAGATCGAAGCCAAGGCGCTGCGTAAGCTGCGTCATCCGAGTCGCGCAAAACGTTTGAAGAGTTTTGTGGACACTCCATAAAATAAAATAGAGGCTTTCCTTGACAAGCAGAAGCGCCTCTGTTACAAACGACCCTCACTTGATGACGCAAGGTGAAAAGACATGATGCGGGGTGGAGCAGTTTGGTAGCTCGTCGGGCTCATAACCCGAAGGTCGGAGGTTCAAATCCTCCCCCCGCTACCAATAAAACACAAAAGGCCGGTTCACAGAAATGTGGGCCGGCCTTTTGTGTTTTTAGGTAACTATTCACTACCATTACCGATAGGGGGTTGTGGTACCCATGGCCGTTCGACTGTCGCCATGGACGGCCCCAAACTCAAATAGTCGTGTCCCTTGGAATGGGTGCCATAAGCCCCGTCTGAATAGTTACGTTTTTAGTTTGCTTTTTCCTCCGTTGCATGTGCGCAAGTGCTCTTGTGCACCGGTGTTGCAGTATTCAGTTTTTTACCTTCTTGTATGGACGTTCCTATTTCATCCTTCCCCCTCCCTGAGGGAAAAGATTTTCTGGACACTTAATCACAACAGGTTATGCCAGAGCACTGAAATGATCGCGCCGACCAGCCCGGCTAGTAGCGTCCAGAGACCGTTGCGGATAAGGGCATACTTACGCGTAAGGCGATGTCGGCCGAGAAAATACAGTTCATGAAGGTAGGCGTCATAAAGTTTATCCCGCTCACTGATTGCTTCAATGAATTGTGCCTTGAATTCCTCCTCACTCAGTTTTGAAAACGAGCGGAAGTAGAATAAATTAGTAGCTCCACTCACGTGCAGAGGAGGAATAATGGCGAAAATTGAAAATACCACTGCCAGAATCCCGGCTCCCGCGAGTAGCATCACCGTGCTGAGTTGCATATGTTTGTACTGGGTGAGGGTGATGGTGATGATAAGAGAGGCGGCTGTGATGATCATGGATGCCTTGGTG
>JAIVHC010000323.1 GCA_020201305.1 Geobacteraceae bacterium | reverse complement strand
GCAGGATACATACACAATCTGCCGGGGCTGAATGCTGAGGAGGGCATCGAGCACTGCTGCATCACAGCCGCTGCGGGGCGGATTGATCACTGCGATATCCGTGGGGCGTGCACCGGCAGCGAGTTCGACCATCGCATCCTTGGCATCTGCAGCGATAAAGGTGCAATTGGGCAAATTATTGAGTTCGGCGGCGGCTTTGGCGTTGAAGATCGCTTCGGGGTTGATCTCAATCCCGGTTACATGCGCGCCGCTGCGTGCCAGGTGCATCGCTATTCCGCCCACGCCGCAGTAGATATCTATTGCACGCATCCCTGCTTTCAGACCGGCCCATTCTTCAATGGTGGAGTAGATAAAGCTTGCCTGCTCGTGATTGACCTGAAAGAAGGAGCTGGGGGAGAGGCGCAGGGATACCTCGCCGATCTGGTCGATAAGATCCCCGGCGCCGAGTACCTTCACCGTGGTGGGGCCGAAGATCACATTTCCGGCGGAGGGGTTGATGTTCTGATGCACGCCGATGATTTGGGGCACTTTTTTGCGCAGCCATTTGGCCAGATGGGTGATCTCGCGGTAGTTGCGCTCACTCGTGACCAGGGTAACCAGCGCTTTATTGAACTGTGGACTGACCCGTACCGCGAGGTAGCGCAGCAGGCCGCGCTTTTTAATCGCGTTGTACACATGCAGATCCTGCTTCTCGATCTCCTCGCGCAGCGCCTGGGTTATGGTGTTGATGAGGGGATGCTGTTGCGGGCAGTCGCCGATGTCGATAACCTCGTGGGTGCCGCGTTTGTACAGGCCCACCATCGCCTTGCCGCCCACCTTTGCGAGCGCCAGCTTGGCGGTGGTGCGATACCCGAGGGGATTCGGAGCGCGCCGCACCTCTGAGACCGGAATGTTTTTGAGCTCAGGATACAGTTGTAGGGCGTTTTTGACCTGCTCCTGCTTGAACTGGGCCTGATGGTAGTAACCCATGTGCATTAGAGGGCAGCCGGGGCAGGTGGCGGCTATGGGACAGGCCGGGGTGGTGCGCTGCGGACTATTGCGCATCACTTTGACCAGCTCACCCATGCGGCGGCGTTGCCCTTCGTATTGGATATGCACCTTGACGCTCTCTCCCGGGAGGGTGCCGGGGACCCAGAGTTCTTTCCCGTG
>JAIVHC010000322.1 GCA_020201305.1 Geobacteraceae bacterium | reverse complement strand
TCCATGATCCGCTGTGCCGCTGAGCCGCGCAGCACGTCAATTACATGCTTTGCACCAAAGCGCTGTCCGGTACGATACACGCACGAGAGGAGCTTTTGCGCGTCCTGTGTGGCATTGTAGCGTTCCGGCGGATTAAGGCACAGATCGCAGTTGCCGCAGTCGGTATCCAGGTGTTCGCCGAAGTAGCCCAGCAGGGCACGACGGCGGCAGGTGAGGGGTTCGGCAAAACTTACCATGGCGTTGAGTTTGTAGAGTTCGATGCGCACCTGCTCGGGGTTGTTGCCCTGTTCAATCAGACCGCGTGCGATGGCGATATCCCCGTATCCGAACAACAGCAGAGCCTCGGATTCAAGGCCATCACGCCCGGCACGCCCGGTCTCCTGATAGTAACTTTCGATGTTTTTGGGCAGATCGTAGTGCACCACAAAGCGAATGTTGGATTTGTCGATCCCCATCCCGAAAGCCACCGTGGCAACCACAATCTGGATGTCATCGCGCAGAAACTCCTCCTGCACGCGCTGACGCTCCTCCGCCTTCAGGCCCGCATGGTATGCCGCAGCACGGAACCCGGCGCGGCACAGTTTTGCGCTGATATCATCCACGCGTTTGCGGCTTAAGGCATACACAATTCCTGCCGGTTCGGTCCCTGCCTCTCCGGGGTAGCGCCGCAGAAACTCTTGAAGCTGACGCATGGGCTGCTGTTTTTCCACCACCGTGTAACGGATATTAGGGCGATCGAAGCTGCTGATAAAGGTTTTTGCGTCCTCCAGACCGAGGCGTTGGATGATATCCTTGCGTGTCTGTTCATCTGCGGTAGCAGTGAGGGCGATAAGTGGGATGGAAGGGAACAGGCGGCGCAACTCCCCGAGTTGGACATATTCGGGGCGGAAATCGTGTCCCCACTGGGACACGCAGTGTGCCTCATCCACGGCAAAGAGCGCGACATCCACATCTTCCAGGCGTTCGAGAAATCCCGCGCTCATGAGACGCTCGGGCGCAACATAGAGCAGATCAAGTTCCTGCCGGTGGAGGCGCGCGAGCACCTGACGTGCTTCCTCCGCGCCCAGGGAGGAGTTGTAGTACGCCGCATGCACTCCGCATGCAAGCAGGGCATCCACTTGGTCCTTCATCAGCGATATCAATGGAGAGA
>JAIVHC010000147.1 GCA_020201305.1 Geobacteraceae bacterium | reverse complement strand
GGTCATAGGCAACGCCGTGTAAGCATCCATCAACCTGTTGTACTGCTGATACAATCCCACTCCTGCCATTTTATCCTGAATAATAGGGAGAAATTTCTGCTTCAGGGTATCTGAAGTCTGAGCACGGAAATAATCCGTCGCCGCGGTATCGCCCCCGCGCAGAATCCCCATGGCATCGCTGATGCTCATACTCTTTGCCGCCTCCACAAGTACGGGCTTCGCTTCAGCGGACGCCTGCTCTGCGGCGCGATTCATTCCCAGTTCCAGCGCATCCACCTGAGATCCAAAACCAATGGTGCGCAGGGTGGAAAACACTGTGTTTAGCTCATCAGGGAGGGGTATTCTGATCTCCTCGTTACTCCAGAACCCATCCGTACTCGAGGTTGAGGCCACTGCGCGTTCCGAACCCACGGCGAGCGCCTCCCTGAGCCCCGCAGCCACCGTGGACGCATCCAGGGTAGCGCCATTTTGAGAGGTATTGCTTAGCGCACTCAACACACTGCTGGCCATATTACCTCCCTGAGTGGCATTGCACCCGGCCACAACCACCAGCAGTGTTAATGCGCTGAGAATCACTCCGATTTTGCGTATCTTGTTCATATTATTTACCCTATAATTAATTGAACATACCTTAGATATAAATAACTTACACGATATATACTTCAGAAGCATGACACGCTGTACTGGCACAGTATACGCCTGCTGGAGATCCTTCAAGATACCCCTGAAATTGCACAACGCTCGCACACGAAATGCAATGCATGTCGCTCTTTTCAGATTCTGATTATGTGGCTTTAAACATAGCATGGAAAATATTCTTTCAGAACAAATTATCCGTGCTAACCAATATACAAGCGGCAAATTAACCATACACGACCTCCTCGATGCCGCTAAAGGCTACCCCAGAACTTAGCAAGGCGCACTATACTCGCAACTGCCGGGCAGGAGTATGGTCTTACGCGCAGAACCTAAAAACTACGCAGATGCCTATTAATTGCAGAGGACCAGTTCCGCAAAGAATACGCCTAGCCCCCAGGTTGCGCAGCAGATAGCTTAGGGATAGTATAGCCGATAAGATGCACTTTGCCCCACGAAGCGCGATATGACAGGTTTTGAGTTGGAACAGGTCTAAAAGGAAAGTAACTATTCAGT
>JAIVHC010000321.1:1221-2224 GCA_020201305.1 Geobacteraceae bacterium | reverse complement strand
CGCAAACTCGGTATCCCTTAATTTAGAGAAAGATTCGAGTATGCAGGGCAGACGCCGTTTCCCCTATATTCCCGTGGGGCTTTATATCGGGATGCTAGAGTTGGCCTCGTTCTATGGGATTAAAACCCTGTATCTGGTCACCGAGCGCATGCTGGCTACACATTTCAGCCGTCTTGGGGGCAATCTCACTCCAGTGGGGGAGTTTGTCGAACATCGGGGCAAAAGACGTCCTTACGTCATGGATGTTGATGCTGTCTTGAAGGGAACCAGTATTTTTATGCGCCCGTTAATTAGGACGATTCGCAAAGATGTTCAATCTGCTTTGAGTGAAAACTCTGCTATAAGTGATGCAAAAGGTCGTATTAAGAAGAAATGGAGGAGATGTGAAGCGCCTTAAGATTCTCAATGTAGTTGGAGCTCGCCCCAACTTTATGAAAATGGCCCCTATTATAGAGGCTATGAACAGCCTTCCCCAAAGAATCGAGCATCAATTATTGCACACGGGACAGCATTATGACGAAAAGATGAGCGATTCATTTTTTGTCGATTTAGGCATGCCTCGTCCTGATATCAATCTAGGCGTTGGCAGTGGTTCCCACGCGGAACAAACGGCAAAAATCATGCTTGAATTTGAAAAGGCATGTATTACTGAAAAACCCGACCTGGTGGTGGTCGTGGGGGATGTTAACTCAACCATGGCGTGCACGATAACCGCTAAAAAGTTGGGAATTCGTGTTGCCCATGTAGAAGCCGGTTTGCGCTCGCGTGATATATCCATGCCCGAAGAGATTAACCGCCTGTGCACCGATGTGTTGTGTGATTATCTCTTTACTACCGATCATATCGCTGATCGCAATTTGCTGGAGGAGGGGATTGACCCCAAGAAAATATTTTTTGTCGGCAATGTAATGATCGATACCCTGTTGAAGCATCGCGAGATGGCTTCACAACTTGAGCTGCGCGATAACATGGGCTTGAAACCTGGCGGTTACGCTACCTTGAC
>JAIVHC010000321.1:0-1170 GCA_020201305.1 Geobacteraceae bacterium | reverse complement strand
GTACGGCCTGGAGGATTTTTTCAACACATCAGCAAAGGTTGAAGGCATCTGGATTACCGAGCCTTTGGGATATCTCGAATTTCTCCATCTCAACATGGGGGCGCGCCTCGTGTTAACCGATAGTGGTGGTCTGCAGGAAGAAACAACCGTCCTCGGCGTGCCTTGCCTCACCATGCGCCCCAACACCGAACGTCCCATTACCTGTGAAGAAGGTACCAATATCATGGTGGGTAGTGACCGGGAAAATATCCTTGAACATGCGCGTAAGGTCTTGTCATCGCCTCCTCCGCAGGGGCAGATCCCGGAAAAATGGGATGGACATGCTGCTGAGCGTATTGTGGAAGTGCTTCTGCAAGTCCACCACGGAGGCTACTGATGGGGAGTGCGCAATCCGCGGTTACGTTTTACGAATTTTTACAGCGCAATCGCTGGCATGTGGGTATTTTGCTGTTGTGCATAGCAATTACCTACCGAAACGTCGTTCCGGACATGGTTGCTGACTGGAGCAATGATCCGAATTATTCACATGGATTTCTGGTTCCCGTGATTTCGGCCTATTTCGTGTGGCAGAGCTGGGCGCAAATCCAAAAAGTAAAAATTCGACCTTCCAATCTCGGCCTGTTAGTGGTTGTTGGGAGTTTATTGCTTTTGTTTATGGGATATGTGGGTACTGAATACTATTCCATGCGCTCCTCTCTGGTGTTCCTGCTTGCGGGTATTATCCTCTTTTTGTGCGGCCTCAAGACCCTGCGCGCTCTGGCTCTACCCGTAGGGTTTCTCCTCTTCATGGTGCCATTACCCTATATTGTCTATAATGCGATTGCATTTCCCCTCAAACTCATGGTAGCGAAGTTCTCGGTTCTGAGCCTTAAAATGATGGGCATTGTAGTCTGGCGCGAAGGAAATATTATCCGTTTTCCGCAGACGGTTCTCGAAGTGGCTGATGCGTGTAGCGGATTGCGCTCCCTTATGTCGTTGCTGGCTCTGGCTGTGGCATATGCTTTTATTTCCCAAACATCCAATGTTAAGCGTACGGTGCTGGTATTGGCGGCAGTCCCGATTGCGATTTTTACTAACATGCTACGGGTGATTGTCACAGGTGTGCTTGCACAATACTATGGTGCCGCTGTTGCGGAAGGTTTTTTTCATGAATTCGCCGGAATGGTAGTG
>JAIVHC010000320.1:1107-2281 GCA_020201305.1 Geobacteraceae bacterium | reverse complement strand
ATAACCGAGAAATACTTTCGTGCACGTGGGATTCAGGTGGAGTTGATCAAGCTTTACGGCTCTATTGAGCTCGCCCCCCTGGTGGGATTGACCGAGCGCATTGTCGATCTGGTTTCCACCGGAGCGACCCTGCGCGATAACGGCATGGTAGAGGTTGATACTATTGCCGAGATCACCACACGCCTGATCGTAAACCGCGCGAGCATGAAGACCAAACACAGAAAGATCCGTCGGATTATCGACGATCTCGAAAAAGTTGTGGCTTTAAACCCCAAGATTTCCACCTGATTGCGTTTCCCGACTCATGCTGCCGAGCCCGGTTGTGACGCTAATGTGCAGAAAGGGAAGTATTTATGATTCGCCTGATCCGATTTAACGATGCAGATTTTGAACAGCAGTTTCGCCCCATAGAGCAACGTGCCGAAGAGATCCCCGCGGGTATTGAAGAGACAGTAAGTAGCATCATTGCGGATGTGCGCGCGCGTGGGGATGAAGCCCTGCAGGAGTATACCCAGCGTTTTGATCGTCTGGATCTGAACACCTTCGGGATGGAACTTTCCGGCGCCCAGATCGATACAGCACGCGCACGGGTGAGCAAGGATGATCTGGCGGCGCTGGAATTGGCCGCAGAGCGCATCGGTGCCTACCATCGGCGCCAGAAACAGGAAACCTGGATCTGTACCGATGAAGAAGATATCCAGCTCGGGCAGCTGGTGCGCCCCCTGGATCGGGTAGGGATATATGTTCCCGGAGGTAAGGCGGCGTATCCTTCTTCGGTACTCATGAATGCGATTCCCGCGCGTGTTGCCGGGGTAAAAGAGATTGTGATGGTGGTGCCGATGCCGGGTGGCGAGATTAACCCGCATGTGCTCGCGGCGGCGCATCTGGCCGGAGTGACCCGCATTTTCCCCCTCGGCGGGGCGCAGGCGGTAGCGGCGCTGGCGTACGGTACCTCCAGCGTTCCGCGCGTGGACAAGATCACCGGCCCCGGCAATATCTTCGTTGCTACAGCCAAGAAGATGGTGTTCGGCCAGGTCGATATCGACATGATTGCGGGGCCGAGCGAGATCCTGATCATCAATGACGGAAGTGGGAATCCCGCCCATCTCGCCGCAGATCTGCTTTCCCAGGCAGAGCATGACGAACTTGCATCCTCAGTGCTGGTAACCACGGA
>JAIVHC010000320.1:0-1024 GCA_020201305.1 Geobacteraceae bacterium | reverse complement strand
GTGCACGCTTCTTCTCGCCCCTGTCCCTGGATGATTTTGTCAAAAAGTCGAGTCTCATCTACTGTTCCAAAGCAGGGTTACAACGTCTTGGAGGTGCTGCGGTACAGATCGCCGGGCTCGAAGGGCTCGATGCCCATGCACGTTCGGTATCCCTGCGTCTGGAAGAAGACAACGTTTAGGGGACAACCCCGGATAAGGAGATTGTGATGGCGGATAGTGCGATGGCGCGTACAGCTACAATCGAACGCACGACAGCGGAAACCCGCATAGAGCTGAAACTCGACCTGGATAGCAGCAACCCGGCGCAGATCGACACCAGCATCGGTTTTATGGATCACATGCTTACCCTTATGAGCCGGCACGGGATGTTCAGTCTCGCGGTGCAGGCGAGTGGAGATACCCGGGTCGACGATCACCATACGGTGGAGGATCTGGGGATCTGTGCAGGGGAGGCGTTGCGTCAGGCATTGGGAGACAAGGCCGGGATTCACCGCTACGGCAGTACATCCATCCCTATGCACGAGAGTCTGGTACGTGTGGATCTTGATTTCTCCGGGCGCCCTCATCTGGTGTACCGCGTCGAACTTCCCAAGGCAAAGGTGGGGACCTTTGACGTTGAACTGGTGGAGGAATTCCTGGTGGGAATGTGTAATCACGCCGGCATCAATCTTCACGTCAATCTCGAGTACGGCACTAACCTGCACCACATTATCGAGGCGATCTTCAAGGCCCTCGGGCGTGCGCTGGGTCAGGCCGTTGCCCTGGATCCCAGGGTGAAAGGGGTAATGTCTACCAAAGGGAGGCTCGAATAGACGCGATGATAACCATTGTTGACTACGGAATGGGCAATCTGCGCAGTGTCCACAAGGCGTTTGAGCATCTGGGTTTTAGCGCTGAAGTTAGCGCGGATGCGCGCAAGGTGGAACGCGCCGAACGTCTGGTACTCCCCGGGGTCGGAGCCTTTGGCGACTGCATTGAGAACCTGAAACAGGGTGGTTTTATAGAGCCGATACAGGCACATATC
>JAIVHC010000037.1 GCA_020201305.1 Geobacteraceae bacterium | reverse complement strand
GTCGTACCCGCCATCGCCCTCCTGTTCTGTATACGAAGTGGTGGCCTGGGGGGACGTTTCCTGGTTGTCACAGCCGAATAAAAAAAGGCTCAGGGCGGACGCCGCCAGGATGGAGGCGACAAGGCTCCAGGTCCTTGCTTGGATGATCCGTTTCATTTAGTTATTCTCCTGTGCGTGTGTGTCGATGTTGTTTGCCAGGGGGTCACCGATCAGGCGTTTCACCTCGATGCGAGCCTGGTGGTAATCGGCCAGGGCGTCGGTATATTGCTGCGTGACCTCGAACAGGGTCCGCTGGGCGTCGAGGACCTCCAGAAATCCGAATTTCCCCGCTTCGTATCCGATCTGAACCGCCTCGAAAGCCTTGTGCGCGGCAGGGAGGACGTTCTCCTTCAGAGATTGCGCTTCCACATAGGCAGAGCTCAGATCGCGGTAGCTGTCGGCGAGCGCGGCGAGAGCCTCAGCGCGGATGGACTGCCTATGGTGCAGGGCGCCGGCCAACTCGGAACTGGCTTCCTTGATCCCCCCCTGATTGCGGTCGAAAAGGGGCAGAGGGAGGCCGATCCCCACGATGGCGGCTGTGTCATCGGTCTCTCGGGTGTTTTTGACCCCGAGCGAAAAGGTCAGGTCGGGTATACGTCGAGCCCGGGAGAGCTCGACTGCGGCCTTGCGCTGGGCGATTTCAGTCTCCCACCGGGCCAGGTCCGGATTTTTCGCGAGACGCTCCTTTAATTCCTCCTCCCGAGGAAGGGGGTGAAGTTCCCCCAGGCTGCCCGCCGCCTTTCCGAATGCCGGCTCGGAGATTCCCCACACGGCCGCGAGGCTCCGTCGGGCTGCCGCTAATCGCGTCTCAGCCTGGGCCAGAGCGATCCGGGCGGCCGCCAACGTGACCTGGGCGCGACTGAGGTCAACCGGCGAGACCTTTCCGGCCTCCACCCGCTCGGAAACAGTGGTGAAGAAATTCTTGGCCAGGGTACTCAATTCAGCAGCCTGTTCCAGCCTGAGCTGGGCCGCTAGAACCGCGATGAAGGATTTCCCTGTCTTTGTCAGCACTTCCAACCTCTGACTCTGATAATCCCACTCGGCCAGTTCAGCTCCCAGAGCTGCTACCTCGCGGCGCTTTACACGCTTGCCGCCCAGCTCGATCATCTGGCTCAACAAAGCGGTGGTTTCCGCCGCATCCGTCCCGCTCAGCTCGCCTGAGCCAAAGACATTTTCGACTTCCATTGAGAGTTCGGGGTTGGGAAAAAGACCCGCCTGCAGGGCCGCCGCTTCCCTGGCCCTTATCCGCCAGTCATAGGCGGCCAAAGATGGGCTGTATTTCAGAGTCCGGGCCAAGGCTCCGCCCACGGACAGTTCTTCCACAAAGGCGATCTCCGTCTCGTTTGCCCGGGATATGCCCGAATCGGCATTAACAGTCGGCGTCACCTGCATTGCGTCTTCCATCGTTGTTTCCCGGCTCCAGGCGGAGCCCGCAATGACGAAAAAAAAGAGCAGAAACACCAAAGTCGTTTTGAAACGCATGGATTTTCTCCTGAATTATGAATTGATGGCGTCGCAAAAACTCACCAACTGCTGCGCCATTATGAGATAGGTGGTAATTGTCTCGCTGCTACGACGTACGTATGAGACGTTGCATGCAACGTCTCTACAGGGACAATCACGCGCCTTGCATTTGGCGCTTTTTGCTTAGCCATCTAATTTTGTACTTTCTGCGAAAGCATTATAAATTTATCCGGCTCCAACGAGGGAGCGCGGCTGTAGTGATGTGTTGAAAATCAGAGGAACTCTACCGATAGCGGATAGAGTGAAGGAAAGCGTGCGGGGATCAAATAAGGAGGATGGTGGATCGGAGAATGGCTGCAGATTGGTATGGGGGTGGAATATTGGAGAGGGACAGCTTGGGCGCGATGAGGTTATCGGCGTGAAATCCTACAAAACAGGTGGTTGGCAGAGAGAGGGCGGCAGGACTGGAAGGCTGAGCTTTTCTGACAGATTCGCCACAGAAGGAGGGGCAGAAATGGAGGCAGGAATCGGGGTTCTCCCCCTGTATGGAGCCCTCTTCAGCTGACCCCTGTCCAGCATCCGGGCAGGTTTCTGAATGCTTTTCGGCCCAGTGGCCGTTGTTCTCCTTTTCAGTGGCCGAATGTCCGTCGGCAGCAAAACAAAGGACAAGGGCATGCACCTGCTCCCCGAAGCCGACAAGGAGGAAAGCGGATAGCACAAAGAGAGAGAGTGATTTGCGGAGAGTTTTTACCATGTTGAATCATCTAGCATATCCAACGATTCCGTACAAGTTTTTTAGAAACCATAGACTCGAAAAATGGAAAAACGGAGAACCCGCACGATTATTCAATCCAAAGCCAACGCGGGCGCACACACCGGTGCGCCCCTACCTACCCCTCTGCCTCATATATCACCACCCCAACACGCTCGATATGCTCCCTCAACGCCTCTGATTCAAGTTCCGGGTAATACACCAGATCAACAAAATAGGGCAAGGGAACTCTTCTAAAACAGCGTAGATATCAGATACGCATTGTACCCCACATACACCAGCAGGAGCAATGTCCCCTCGATACGGTTGATGCGCCCGCCGCGCTTCTTGCCGAAGCCGTATCCGAGCAGAAACAGGGATATGGTAAGCAGCGTCATCACCAGCATATCGCGCTCCAGCACCTCGGGCCCCGGTGACATGGGGTGGATCACCCCCGCGATCCCCACTACGGTGAGGGTGTTGAACATATTTGAGCCCAGCACATTGCCGAGGGCGATGTCGTGCTCGCCCTTGCGCGCCGCAATGATCGAGGATGCCAACTCCGGCAGGGAGGTGCCGATGGCGATAATGGTGAGGCCGATAATCAGATCGCTCACCCCGAAGCTGCGCGCAATATCCACCGCGCCCCACACCAGCAGGCGGGAGCTCACCACCAGCATAACCAGGCCGACCAGCAACCACAGCAGCGCCCGCCCCAGGGGCATGGAGCGCTGAGTGAGTTCACCTTCAATCTCGATCCCCAACGCATCGCCGGGGCTGCGCATCCCCTGTACAATGGTCCATCCCATCACGGCCACAAACACCAGCAGCAACACCACCGCGTTGGAGCCATACGCATTCCCCAGCGCGATGCCCGGATTCCCCTGTATAGATGCAAGGGCCGATACCACCATCTCCGGCGCCGAGGTTCCAAAACCCACAACCACCATACCGATGAGGAGCGCAGGCATCCCGAAATGACGCGCCGCCGCCGCCGCGCCTTCTACAAAGCGATCCGCGCTCCACAACAACAGGATTAAGCCGAGCAACACCGCCGTAATTGCCATCCACATATGTTTATTTCTCCATGAATTGGGGCCGGAGCATAATCCACCGTAGGGGCGAAAAATTTTTCGCCCCTACCTGCGAATCGCGCCATTGGTGAATAAAACATGCCATACCTACGCATACAACAATTGTAGGGGCGCACCGATGTGTGCGCCCATGTTCGCAACACCCAACCGTTTCAACGAGGCTCAACCAAAGGGCAGACACATCGGTCTGCCCCTACGCATAATACAACATATCAATCTGCCCGCACGCAAAATTTAGGTATGGAAATTCTTGCCCAAATAGGTTGAGATAGACGGATGATTATTTTCTTTTCGCATAAAACATTCTCTCAGCTTGGAGTAACGCTGTGAAATCGTTGCGCCGTCTCCTTCCCTGGCTGCGTCCGTACCGGCGTGTGCTGCTGCTTGGATTGGTGTGGATCATCGTCACCAATGCTCTGCTCCTCATGATCCCGCAACTGCTGCGCCTCGGGGTTGAGTCCATCGAGCAGGGCAAGTGGGAGGATGTGCAGTTCTATGCGGGGATGATTGTCCTCGCTACTCTTGCCGGTGGGGGTATCCGCATCATCTCCCGCCTTAACTTTCTCCACACCGGGCGCCGGGTGGAGGTGGATCTGCGCCGGGCGATGTTTGAACGTCTTCTGTATCAGCCGGGGCCGTTCTTCAACCAGCATCGCATCGGCGATCTGGTATCGCGCTTTACCAACGATCTCACCAATGTGCGCATGGTGACCGGTTTCGGCCTTGTTTCTCTGGTCAATGCGGCGGTGGTGTACACCATCTCCATCAGTCTGATGCTGTGGATGTCTCCCTCCCTTACCGTGGCAGCGCTGCTACCGTTTCCGCTGCTGCTGCTGGGTATCAAAAAAGTAAGTCGACGCCTGCTCCACTATTCGGGCCAGGTGCAGGAGCGCCTCGGCAGCATCAGCGACATGGTGGAGGAATCGATCCGCGGGCAGCTGAGTCTGCGCAGCAGCGGATTTCAGCAGGTGCGCTGCGCTCAGTTTGATGACCTTAACGCCCACTATCTCGATGCGGCGATAGGGATGGCCAAGATGCGCGCCCTCATCGGCCCCATCATGAGTGTGGTCACCCCCATGGGGATTCTGTTGGTGCTGTACTTCGGCGGGCGTCAGGTTATCGCCGGAACCCTGCAGCTCGGCGATCTGGTGGCGTTCAATGCCTATCTGGTCCAGCTCACCATGCCCACCATGCTTTTGGGCTGGATACTCACCCTGGTGCAGCGAGCTTCGGTGGGGATGGAGCGGATCAGTCTTCTCCTCGATCTGGATGCGCCCCAGCCCCGTCTGGAGGCCCCGCCGGAAGCCGCCAGCGCTCCGCATATAACCCTGCACGATGCGAGCTTCGGCTTCAATGCGAACAAGCCTGTCCTCCACCATCTCAACCTCGATATCCCCGCGGGTTCGTCCCTCGGAATTACCGGCGGGGTTGCAAGCGGTAAAAGTGCCCTGCTGCATATGTTGAGCGGACGCTATCCGGTTGCGGCAGGACAGGTGTTTATCGACGGGGTCGATCTGGCCCATCTCGACATACAGCGCCACAGCCAACGCCTGTGCGCGGTGCTACAGGAGGGGAAGCTCTTCAGTGGCACCCTCGCGGATAACCTGCGCTTTGCCGCCCCTGAGCTGGATGATGCCACCCTGGCCCGGATCACGCATCAGGTAGCGCTCGCAAATGAGATTGAGCAATTCCGCCACGGCCTTCACACCAGCATCGGCGAAGGGGGGCTGACCCTCTCCGGCGGGCAGCGCCAGCGCGTCGGCATTGCGCGTGCCCTTGCGCGTGACCGCGGTCTGTGGTTGCTGGACGATCCATTCAGTCATCTCGACACCGTTACATCCCGCAAGGTGTGGGAGGCATTGCAGGAGCAGGTGAAAGAGCGCACCCTGTTGTTTGCCTCCAGTCGGGTCTCCATTCTGCAGGGAGCAGATCATATTATAGTGTTAAATGACGGAGAAATTATTGAACAGGGTAATCATTCAAGGCTTATAGAGCTTAGGGGTGAATACGCACGTCTATGGGAGCGCGAGCAGCTCCACCGCGAGATGGAGGGGCTATGAAACCGGATTCCAGCGACGAAATCCGCGGACGTCACTTCGACGGACAGATCCTGAAGCGCTTTCTCCCCTTCATTCGTCCGTACCGCAAACTTGCGCTCAGCGGGTTGCTGCTGTTGCCGTTTATCTCTCTGACGCGTATTGCCTCTCCGCTGTTGATAAAAACCGCGATTGATGACTGCATTGTCCCCGGCAACCTCCACGGTCTGTTACCCATCGCGGCCATGCTTGTAGGGGTATTGTGTATCGAGGCGGGGCTCGTATTTGCGCAGGGGTGGTGTGTGCAGATAGTAGGGCAGCACATCATGGCGGATCTGCGCCGCACCGGATTTGCGAAACTCATGCGTCTGCCGCGTTCCTGGTACGACTGGCAACCCTCGGGGCGCATCCTCACACGTCTGACCACCGACATTGAACACGTGGGCGACCTGTTCGGCTCCGGCATTATCTCCGCCATTGGTGACATCGCTACCATTGTGCTGATCTTTGCGATCATGCTCTCCATCAACGTGCCCCTCTCGCTGGTAGCGTTCGGGGTGGTGCCGTTTATGGTGCTCCTGATTATCCTTCTGCGTGCTCCCATGCGCCGGGTGATGCGCCAGCTGCGTGCGCGCCAGGCGACCCTGAATGCGTTTATCTCCGAGCGTACCAGCGGCATTGCCGAGGTGCAGATCTTCAGCCAGGAGGCGCGCAGCAGCGCAGAGTTCGACGCTTTGCAGGATCAGTATCGGCATAGCGCACTCAACTGGGTTACCCTCGAGGCGGTGTTCTACGCAAGTGTGCATATCTTCGGGAGCCTTGCAGTGGCGGCGATCCTGTGGCAGGGAGGCGGTGAAGTGATACAGCAGACCGCCACCTTCGGCACCCTGGTGGCATTTATCGAATACTCACGCAAATTCTTCATGCCGCTGACCGATCTGGCATCGAAGTTCTCCGTCCTGCAGACCAGCAATGCGTCCCTGGAGCGGATCTTTGACATCCTCGATCAGGAAGATGAGCCCCAGCATGGGAAGCGCGAAATCCCAGGTGAAGGGCGCGTGGAGTTTGACAACGTTTCCTTTGCCTATCTCCCCGGCGAATCGGTACTCAAAGAGGTCAGCTTCGCCCTCGAACCCGGCCAGTGCGTCGCCCTCGTGGGGGAGACCGGCAGCGGCAAAAGCACCCTCACCCAGCTCCTCCTCGGCTTTTACGCTGCGGACCAGGGGCAGGTGCGGGTCAACGGCATCGATGTCACCCGCATGGACAAGTCGGTTCTGCGCCGCATGGTGGGGTGGGTCTCGCAGGAGCCGTTTCTGTTTTCCGGCTCGATACGCGCCAATCTCGATCCGCACGCGCACCTCGATGACGCTGCGCTGCTGGATGCGATTGAAACCACCGGCGCGCGCTATGTGGTGGAACGTCTCGGCGGCCTCGAAGGGAAACTGGTAGAGCACGGCAAGAACCTCTCCAGCGGCGAGCGCCAGCTGCTATGCCTTACCCGCGCCCAGATCCTCGCCCCGCCCATCATTGTCCTCGATGAAGCCACCAGTCATCTCGATGGCGACAGCGAAGAGATGATCTATGCCGGGATGCGCAGCGTCGCCGGAGGGCGCACCACCCTGATGATTGTGCATCACCTGCGCCTCGCCGCCGAAGCGGACCACATCGTAGTGCTCCATCACGGGCGTGTATCTGAGCAGGGCACGCATCAGCAATTGATGCGTGCCGAGGGGCGCTACGCACGCCTGTGGCGCATCCAGCAGTTGGAGGCGGAGAGGGCACAACAGTAGGGATATACGCACCATGCCACCCCACCCTCGCGCATAAAATATTTTTCTGCTTTAATCTATATACCACAGGGCGCATTTTTGTTATTTATAAGAGTGTATTTAAACTGAATATTCTATTTTGTACTGAATTCAGCGTCGCATCAGATCTTCGGGAAGGTCTCTGCCCTTGTTCCAATTCATAAAACCATCGGCAACCCATCTACTAAGCATTTTACTCCCCTTAGGGGTGAGTATTCTGCTGTTTTCCGTTGTAGTGATGACATTCGACCTCGCTAAGAAGCGCGTCAGTTCCGGGCAGGAGCAGGACATTGAGGATCTGGTGAGCTTTGCCGCGAGCGCGGTAGAACAGTTATGGATTGAACCACGCAATCATGCCATTATCGCCCTCGCCCAAAGTGAAACCCTCCACCGGCGTCTGCAGGGCAAAGCCACATTCGAAGATCTGGCCCGCGAATGGGAGGAGATTCAACGCAGCCTTCAGGGGTGTTATTTCATTTACTACGGTCTCGAGGATGGCAGCATTGAGCACTTCCCCCCCGATCCACTCCCTCCCGGCTACGATCCGCGCACCAGACCCTGGTATCGCACCGGTATCAGCGCCACCCGCACCCCGGCGTGGACTCAACCCTATGCCGAAATCATCACCTCAGAGCAGGTGGTAAGTACCGTTATGCCCATATCTTCTTCCAATGCACCCGCCGGGGTGATCTCCATGGATATCACACTGGCGGATCTTGAAGAGATTATTAGCGGCATAGTCTTACCCCAGGGTGGGGTAATGTACCTCAAAGACACCGGGGATCAGGCGTTTATCACCTCCACCACATCCCCGGAAGATGCACCCCTGGCGGATTCGATTCCAGCTCGGAGTGATCGTACCCTGGTGAGCTGCAGTGATCCGCTGAGCAATGGATGGCAGATTTGCGTCCTGGTTCCGCGCAGCGCCCTGGCACAGCA
>JAIVHC010000036.1 GCA_020201305.1 Geobacteraceae bacterium | reverse complement strand
GCTATCTTCTTAACCACAGTTGCATTCCCGTGCGGGGCATCATCCAATTCACTTGATTCTTCGGTACCATGAAATACCCCTACCAGAGTTTTGCGCAGAATCAGCAGACTTGCAACCGAGGCTAACAGGAATATCCACATCTGGATGGTAAGATTAAGATCAAACACCAGCAGCAGCACACTTACCAGCAGTGCCCCGACCCCAAAGAACAGAAAGATAAACCCGGTGGTCAACATCTCCACCACTACCAATAATACCGCTCCGAGCAGCCACAGCAGCCAGGGTTCCGTTATCCAATCCATCAGCATCCCTTCTCTCCGCCTACGCAGAGCATTGATCACAATCTAAACTTGCTTAGCCATCTTATGGTTTTTTGCGAAAGCACCAAGACCTGACTTTACACGCTACCATACTTACGCGTCCGGACATGCGGAAAAGCAGCGCACGAGATATCCTATATGCCTAATTTACTAAATTATTCCCACCCCCGCAATTCAGTCTATTTCACATCAGTCAAAAGATAAAACCAATCAAAACACTATACTATACCGCAAATTAACCATAATAAAACGTGTTATTACAATATCTTATGGCATAAAAGAAAATGTACTTGAAATTCGTTTTCAAATCGAATAGCCTCGCGAAAATTTTGGAGTAAAAACATTCAGGAGGTAATGAAATGAACCAAGTAAGACGTGTGTTGTGGAAGAATTTTATACTTTTACTCGCCATAATGTTTCCGGCCATAGCTGGCGCACAACCTGACTACGAGGCCATGCGCAGCCAGATTGAAAACCTGCGTGAGCGCATTGCGACGATGGAAAAGGAGCAAACAAAACCAGACGAGCCTTTTATTCTAAATGCACTGAACAAATCGATCACCCTTGGGGGGCTAATGGAGCTTGAAGCTTTCTGGGACAAAGCCGAGGGGGGGGATGCAACCAGCGACCTGCAGCTGTCCACGGTAGAACTCTCTGCCGATGTAGACATCAACGAGAACATCGCGGGCCACCTTACAATGTTGTGGGAAGATGATGAAAGCGATAAGGTAGGAGTGGATCAGGCGGTGATCTTTTTGCGTCACCCGGTGCCCTTCTGGTCTCATTATGTGACCTTTTCAGGCGGCAAAATGTATCTGCCCTTCGGTAAATTCAACAGCTCTTTTATCAGTGATCCCCTGACTCTGGAGCTGGGCGAAAGCAACAATACCGCTGCGGTATTCGGATTCCGTGGGGATCTGGTGAAACTGCATATCGGCGCCTTTAATGGTGACGTTGACACCCATGATGATGACCAGATCGACAGCTGGGTAGCGTCTTTGGAGTTAAGCCCCACAGGCAGACTTAATTTTGGAATTTCTTATCTGAGTGACCTGGCCGAAAGCGATATTGAGCTGGTGCAGGATGAAAATCTGTATCGCTCTAGCGTGGCAGCCGGTGGCGCCTACCTGTCGTGGCAGTTGTGGGGAGTAAACCTTATGGCTGAGTATAAAACTGCACTGGAAAATTTCTCTCCCGAGATGGTTGGCGCTGGAGAGGATTTAACGGGTGAAAAACCCCGGGCATGGAACGTAGAAATGGCGTGGGAGCCCACAGGTCGCTGGCAGATGGCGGTGAAGGCTGAAGGTGCCGACGATTTTCAAAATGATCTAAAGCGCTATGGAGCCGTAGTCTCCCGCGGACTTTTCCGTAACACCGCGGTGGGGGTTGAATACCTATATGGGGAGGAAGATGAGAATGAAAACCATACGGTAATGGCACAGCTGGCATTGATTTTTTGATGGCGTCCCAAAAAGTTCCGCCCTACGGGAAGAACAATCAAGCTGGGAAGTCGGGTGTTTTAATTCCTAACTTCCCAGCTTGACAGAAAAATACTGGCGTTCGGCTCTTCGGGTTTACTTGATTGTGCGGCTATCCTCGGCCAAAATCGTCCAGGAATTTTGCGACATTTCTTCAAAGTAGCCTACAAAACGGTTTATTTCATCGGCCTGCTGCTGTTTAAGGTTATGCGCCCAACGGTAACCAATAGGCTGATAAAGCAGCTCTGCGGAAACAGTGAAGGGGCCTTCCAGCTCTGTTAAGGGTACGCGGTAAACAACCCTATCTCCCGAGGCCACAAAATCCTGATCATTATGGGCCTGCCCCTGCACCTGGATATCCTTGTGGGCACTTTCTTTATCAAATCCCCTGGGAAGCAGGCGATTATCTTTAACAAAACGCAGTGCCTCCAGCAACCCGGTGGTAACCCGGTCTTGAGAATCCGCCATAATAGCTTCATATATCTGAACCTGTTCAGCACTCTCGATAAGCTCATAATGAGGTTCATACTTGTGGGGATTCCGGTCATTGATATTACCCTCGATAGCACCATCTGTGCCCACATCCCCGGAGCGGAAAACTACCTCTCCCCGAGCATTTTCAAGCGTAAACCGTATCCAGGCCCGGCGTGAAGGATAGGCGGTAGGCAGTTTGTGTCCCGCCAGGTTCTCAACCACAACCTCTGTTGTGAGACCATCCCCATCCTGCTTAACTTCGCCAATACGAACATGGGCCGAACTCTGCTGCAGATGAGCAAGGGTCTCCTGGGCCGCCTGATTCAAATCCTGGCTTAAAGCGGTAACACCCAGCTCCTGCCTGTGCAGATTTAACATTTTGGGCAGCAAGAAGTTGCCCCCGCGAAAGGCATGACGGGAAAAATTCTCGCGTTTTTGCCCCAATACGGAGGTGATTTCCATTTTTTCGTCCAACTGAGGCATATGGCAGGACTGACAGCTTTTGTTCTTGTAATAGGCGCTATGTTTCCATTCAAGGTAAGGCACCTGCTCCGGCAGTTCTCCAATCACCTCACCGTCAGGACCCCGGGTATGGGTATACAGGGTATGACAAGAGGCGCACAGTGCTGACTCCTGCACATGCTTACCCTCCTGTGGCTGCATTTGAGAAGCGGAGCTCATAATGCGTTTCCGCCCTTCATCAACCTCATAGGGGCCAAAAACATCGCGCTGCCCCAAAGGCTTCTTATTATCAAGAACAAAACCAGCCACAAAACTCTCGCGTGTGCCTAACTTATCCGCCTGAATCTGATGGCACATACTGCACGAGACTCCATCAGCGGCTAATAAATTGGCAGGCGTCCGTGCTGCCTGTACAGGCAAATGCGCAAAAACGCTTCCTTTTACACCTCGAGTGTGGGCTTCATACCGGGCCATGGGCATATGGCAGGCAGCGCACTCATCTTGAATGTTTTTAGCAGACTCGGGATGAGCCATCATTTCACGCCGCACGGAGGCCTGCCAGTAAGGGTCGCGGGAGGAGTTGGCCATCATCGAAGACTGCCAGCTGGACCCCATGGAAACATCTGTCCCTGAGGGAGTAATAAGGCTGTTATGGCAGGCCATACAGTTATCCGAGGTGGCAAACATATTCACCTGCCCTGCTTTAGCTTGACCAGCGGCATCCGCCCCCAAGGGCATTGCCACAAACAGAACCACTGCTAGCCCGGACAGCACCAGGCTGCAGCAGCGCCCAAGGCCGTTGCTAAGCCCCGGTCTTAGGGTCTGATGGCGCATATATGTAATTGATAAAGAAGGCATAAATCTCACTCCTATTAAGTTGTCCTGCAAAAACTGATCTTCCCGGCCGCTTAAGCCTGATGCTTACCAACCCTCAAACAGACCGCCATCAAACCAATCCCAAAGCACATACACCTGATATGTTTCTTCACGTTGATCCGTATTATTCAGGGGCAATTGAGCTCCTATACCCAAGCGCACATGCTGACGCCGATTCAGCGGGATCTGGATCTGCGGAACTGCATCCCAGTTGGTATCTGCCTCCGATACCAATTCCTTAGAACCTAATATTTCCACCATGGGTGTAATGGCGTGACCATAGCGCCCCAGAACAAAGGTTTTACCCAATACCCCGCGCCAGAAAATCTCTTCGTTGGCGCGATCGGTATCAAAGGGCAAGGCTGCTCCGGCCTGGAATTGAAAAGAAAAATCCGCCGGCAGCAACTGTCCATAGGATATGTACGGCTCGAATACAGTAGTATCCTTGCCAAAGCCTTCATCTTCATCACCCGTAGGCAAAAACAATTCAGCGCCTAAACTAACAATGGATCCAGACTCCAGGCTGTGAAACATCACCCGTTTCAATGCCAGACCAATATCCCCAACACTGGAGGTCCATTCTGTATCTCCATCAGGGCCGCTGACCTGCTCACTCCAGCCAAAAGGCACAATAAGCTCGAATTGATTGCGGGCACCAAAGCGCTGTTCATATATCAGCTCGTTTGCAATCACATTCTCGTTATCGAGATTTACCGAAGCCGCCCACACGATTTCATCTTCCGGATAGGCCTTGGTGGTTACCAGAGCGCGTGGCAGATTCAGTTCCCCTCTGGCCCAGTTTTTATCCTGGCAAAAGTTACGAGTATGATCCAGAATCTTCAGGATCTCCTCTTTGGAAAGAGCATCACCAAAAGCGGGCATTATCTTGTCAAAGACTCGAGCAGGGCCGCCTTCGGCTACTACAAAATACCAGTCACCATTAGGCTCTCTCGGGGCGAAATTGCAGTCACTAAAATCGGGCAAAGGAACAGCAAAACCGAGCGTACTAGCTCCGAGGCCGACACCATCACCACCATGGCAAGCAGCACAAGCCTCCTGATAGAGCTGTTTCCCGCTTTTTACCTGGACGTTTTCCCGCTTACTCTCCTCAATGGCCCCGCCCGGTGAAACGAATAACAGCAATAGCATGACTGCTGGCAGAGCAAAGGCGCCAAAAGCTTTTCCTCTTCGGCATAACAGCATAAAAAAATCCTTTCTTCAGAGACATCCCAAAATCCGCGCCTACAGTGAAAGAAGAAAAATTAGAAAACTTTCTTTCTTCTTGATTTTGAGAGATTAACAAGATTGCCCTCCATGTCAACATACGATCATGCAAGCAGGCTGTGACACCTCGAATTATAACCAGGGGAATCCACAGCATTAGCATCTCGACGCAGCTTGATCCCCTCCAACCTGCTGGCGCCGATTTTC
>JAIVHC010000035.1 GCA_020201305.1 Geobacteraceae bacterium | reverse complement strand
CGCTCCGGGGTTACCAGCGAACCCGCCTGCTGCACATGATCACCCAGGATGTGTTCCAGAACGGCCTGCAGGATGTGGGTGGCGCTGTGATTCAGGCATGCAGCCTGGCGCGCCGCAGCATCAATGCTGAGTTCCACGTTGTCGCCAACGTTAATGCCGCCGTTTTCAATCACACTCGTGTGCGAGATCAGTTCCGGCAGAACGCGTACCGCATTTTTCACTTCAGCGCTGGCGCTCTCGGTTTTTATGTTACCGCTGTCGCCGCTCTGGCCCCCGGATTCGCCGTAAAACGGAGTGATGGAGGTGAAGATCTCCACCTTTTCTCCGGCTGTAGCTCTATCCACTCGTTTTCCATCCTTCAGGATTGCGACTACGCTGGCATAATCCTCGGTCTTGTCATAGCCGCTGAACTCAGTGACAAGGCCCTCTTCGGCGAGGTGTTTGTAGATAGTTGCAATCCCTTCTTCGCCGGAGCCTTTCCAGTGCTCGCGCGCCTGGCGGCGCTGTTCTTCCATGCAGCGCTCAAAGCCCGCTTCATCCACGCTGTAGCCGTCTTTCTCCACAATATCTGCGGTTAAATCAACGGGGAAGCCAAAGGTGTCGTAGAGTTTGAATACCACTGCACCGGGGATTTCAGTGGCTCCCTGCTGCTTGAGCTTTGCCACTTCGTCGGTAAGGATGCGCAGGCCGTTACCCAGGGTCTTGATGAAGCGTTCCTCTTCATTGGTGATCACCTTGGTGACAAAGGACTTGCGCTTTGCTTCTTCCGGATATGTCTGTGCCATATTGTCGAGGACGAAACCTGCAGTTTTATACAGCACCGGTTCTTCAAAACCGAGCATCTTGGCGTGGCGCATGGCGCGGCGCATGATGCGGCGCAGCACGTATCCGCGCCCTTCATTGGAGGGGAGCACTCCATCCGCAATAAGGAATGCGGCAGCACGGCTGTGATCCGCCATAACGCGCATCGACACATCGCTCTCTTCATCCTCTCCGTACGTGCGTGCTGCGAGTTCGGCAATATAGTCGAGGATGCGGCGGATAGCGTCGGTGTCGTAGTTGGAGGTTACCCCCTGAAGTACCGCGGTTATTCGCTCGAGTCCCATCCCCGTATCTACTGAAGGTTTCGGCAACGGAGTGAGGGTGCCATCGGCGCTGCGGTTGAACTGCATAAATACGTTGTTCCAGATTTCCATATAGCGGTCGCAATCGCACCCCACCGCACATTCGGGGGTGCCGCAGCCCACACCGGGGCCGTTGTCCCAGAAGATTTCGCTGCACGGCCCGCACGGGCCGGTGTCCCCCATGGCCCAGAAATTGTCCGCTTCGTCAAAGCGGAAGATGCGTTCGCGCGGTACGCCCTCCTGGGTGTGCCAGATCTCCGCGGCTTCATCGTCATCTTCAAACACCGTGATGTACAGATGTTGGGTGTCGAGCCCCAGATCATCGGTGAGGAATTTCCACGCCAGAGCTATGGCTTCTTTTTTAAAGTAGTCGCCGAAGGAAAAATTCCCCAGCATCTCAAAAAAGGTGTGGTGGCGTGCGGTACGCCCCACATTCTCCAGATCGTTGTGCTTACCCCCGGCGCGCACACATTTCTGGGATGAGGCTGCGCGGACGTAGGGGCGCTTTTCGTCACCCAGAAAGCAGTCCTTGAATTGATTCATCCCCGCGTTGGTAAAGAGCAGGGTGGGATCGTTGTGGGGAATAAGGGAGGATGACGGCACGATTTGATGGCCGTGTTCCTCGAAATAGCGCAAAAAGCGGGCGCGGATGTCATTCGTGGTCAGCATGGAGATCTCTCAACCTTTCGTTTATGTGTTCAAGTATTATGTTCAAGCTGAAACCACGCCGCTGCAGGTAGCCTACTACCCGGCGCCGCTGGCGTGGATCGTGTAAATCTGTCTTGCGCGCATCAAAGCGACGCGTAAATACCTCCGCAAGGATTTCGCGTTCATCGTATTCGCATCTGCAGTCTTCGATAGCGGTCTCGATATCCTGCTCTTCGAAGCCTTCTTTAAACAGCTGCTGGCGCACGCGTGGCCCCACCTTGCCGTTGCGCATCAGGGATCGGGTGCGTTCATGTGCGGTGCGCGGATCATTTATATAGTTCAGTTCGCTACAGCGTGCAATAGCTGCGTCTATCTGTTGTTGCGGATACTCCTTTTTATGCAGACGGCGGCGCAGATCTGCGACACTGCGCGCCCGCACGGTAAGGAGGCGTAACGCATGTGCATATGCGCCACTCTCTGTGTCCATCTAAGGGTTTTGATCCTCAGGGTTTTCATCCGTGTCGAACTGATCCCAGGTGAGATCTGAAGTGGATGAGATGCCTGAATATTTGAGTTTAAAGTCATCCGGATTGCTGCTCTGGCGCAGCGCCTCTTCATAGGTGATCAAGCCGTCGTTGAGCAGTTTCATCAGCGATTGATCAAAGGTCTGCATGCCGTAGCTTTCGTACCCGTTCTGGATTGTATCGCGCAGCAGCTTGGTTTTTTCCTTGTCATCAATCAGTTCGCGCACACGTGCGGTAGATACCATCACCTCGATTGCCGGAACCCGCCCCTTGCCATCTGCTTTGGGCACCAAGCGTTGGGATACCACCCCTTTGAGGATAGCAGAGAGCTGTAGGCGCACCTGGCGCTGCTGGTAGGGTGGGAATACCCCCACAATGCGGTTAATGGTTTCCTGCGCGTCTACCGTATGCAGGGTAGAGAGAACCAGATGTCCGGTCTCTGCTGCGGTAAGAGCGGTGTCGATGGTTTCGTAGTCACGCATCTCCCCCACCAGGATCACATCCGGATCCTGGCGCAGGGAGGACTTGAGAGCACCCGCAAAGCTTTGGGTATCCACCCCGAGCTCGCGCTGGTTGATGATGCTCTTTTTATCCCGATGCAAGAACTCGATGGGGTCTTCAATGGTGATAATATGTTCGGTACGATTGGAATTTATGGCGTCAATCATACTTGCCAGGGTAGTAGATTTACCCGAACCAGTGGTTCCGGTTACGAGGACCAAGCCGCGTTTATTCTGGGTTATGCTCTTTATCACCGGCGGCAGATTCAATTCCTCCAGGGTGGAGACGTTAAACGGAATGGTACGCAACACTGCGGATATAGAGCCACGCTGGGTGAACATGTTGACCCTGAAACGCCCGAGCCCCTGCACTCCATAGGCTAGATCAAGCTCATGGTTGTTTTCGAACTCTTCGCGCTGACGCTCCGAAAGCATGGAGTAGGTCATCTTGCGGATGCTCTCCGGAGTCAGGCGTGGCACATTGGGGAGAGGGCGCAAACCGCCATCGATACGGTAGACCGGAGGAACGCCGGCCTTAATATGTACGTCCGAGGCATTGGCCTTAACTGCCATAGCAAGAATGTCGTTGAGTTCCATAGCCTACTCCGTATCGGATTCCTGTGCTTCGGGTTTCAATTGCGACAAGCCGTAGAGCTCGAGAATCTGCTGTTCAATGTTGTGGGCCAGCTCCGGGTGTTCTTTCAGGTAGACCTTGGCGTTTTCGCGTCCCTGGCCGATGCGCTCCCCATTGCAGGAGAACCACGCGCCGCTCTTATCCACAATGTCGTTGGCGACCCCCAGATCTATAAGTTCTCCGACCTTGGAGATTCCTTCACCGTACATGATGTCGAATTCCGCATCCTTGAACGGGGGCGCAGTCTTGTTCTTCACTACTTTGACCCGGGTACGCCCGCCGATGATGTCCTGCCCCTGTTTGAGGGTGGCGATCTTGCGGATATCCATGCGCACCGAAGAATAGAACTTCAGGGCGTTTCCGCCGGTGGTGGTTTCCGGATTGCCGAACATCACCCCGATCTTCATGCGGATCTGGTTGATGAAAATCACACTGCAGTTGGATTTGCTGATGGTGGCGGTGAGCTTACGCAATGCCTGCGACATGAGGCGTGCCTGGAGACCCATGTGGGAATCGCCCATCTCGCCCTCAATTTCGGCGCGTGGCACCAGGGCGGCAACAGAGTCCACCACCAGTACATCAATGGCGCCACTGCGTACCAGTACCTCCACTATTTCCAGCGCCTGTTCGCCGGTATCCGGCTGGGATACGAGCAGGTCATCGGCATGGACTCCGAGCTTGCGCGCATAGTGAATATCCAAAGCGTGCTCGGCATCTACAAATGCTGCAATGCCGCCTTTTTTCTGCGCTTCAGCCACAATATGCAGCGCGAGGGTAGTTTTACCCGAGGATTCAGGTCCGTAGAGCTCCATTACGCGCCCGCGCGGAATTCCTCCGATACCCAGGGCAATGTCGAGCCCGAGGGAGCCGGTGGGTATGGTGGCGATATCCCGCATTACATTGTCGCCCCCGAGGCGCATGATACTTCCTTTGCCGAACTGCTTTTCAATCTGGCCCATAGCCAGGTCGATGGCCTGATCTCTTTTGTCTGTTGCCATGGTGGGGGAATACTCCTGTCGTGAATATGGTTATGGGATAAAGATTTTGTATTTATATGCGTAGAATTTTAACCGATAGCACAGCAATGTGGCGCTTTTCAAGTACAACTTGGAACCCGCGCCCTCCCCAGACTACGAGGCCGAGAAAGAGAGCCTTCTCCCTGAAGGAAAGGGATGATTTCGGCGTTTAGGGACTTTTAGTTTCCCCATGCCAGAACCACGCGTCGGATCCAGTCCAGCGCGGTGTAGGCGGTGCGTTCGCGTACCGTGGCGCGCTCACCCTTGAAGTTGAAGAGACTCACCTCTGTTCCCTGACTCGTTGCGAGGGCGATGAATACCGTGCCCACCGGTTTTTCGGTGCTGCCGCCGTCGGGACCCGCAATGCCGGTTACCGCCAGGGCGATATCCGCGTTTGCGCGCTGCCGTATCCCTTCTGCCATGGCCGCGGCGCATGCGCGGCTTACCGCGCCGTGCTGCATCAGCACCTGAACCGGAACCCCGAGCATATCATGTTTTGCCGAATTGGCATATGTTACCGCACTGCGTTCCATAAATGCGGAGCTGCCGGGCTCATCGGTGAGGAGTTTAGCTATGAGCCCCCCGGTGCAGGATTCGGCGAGGGC
>JAIVHC010000202.1 GCA_020201305.1 Geobacteraceae bacterium | reverse complement strand
GACCTGGTTCAGTATGCGCCCGGTGGAGCCGGTAGAGCCTGTTCTGGTGGAGGTTGAGCCCGGACGATCCTTTACTTCGGTGGCGCATGAACTCGAACAGGCCGGCGTGGTTGCGGATGCGCGCGCATTGCGCCTGCTCGCACGTCTCAAGGGCGCCGATCGCGGTATCCATGCCGGAGTATATCGCTTCGCGGCGGCGCATAATCCCCTTGAGGTGCTGGATGTTCTCCGCCGTGGCAGGGTTGAGATGGCGCACACCACCATCCCTGAAGGACTGCGGATGCAAGAGGTTGCGGGTCGCTGTGTCGCGGCCGGACTGGGGAGTATGGAGCGTTATACTCACTTGTTAAGCGATGAGGGCTTTATTGCAAGTACGGGGTTGGATGTATCGAGACTTGAGGGCTATCTGTTCCCGGAGACCTACCATTTTGCTCCCGGAACCAGTGAAGAGGTGGTGTTGCGCACCATGGTGGAGCAGATGCAGGCGCGACTGGACCCGGAGTCGCTGGCGGCGGCGCAGAAACGCGGCCTGAACCGCCACGAACTGATTACGCTGGCCTCAATTATTCAGATGGAGGCGGGCAACGAGGCGGAGATGGCGCGGATATCTGCAGTTTTCCATAACCGGCTGGAACGCAACATGCGTTTGCAATCCGATCCGACAGTGATTTATGCACTGGAGGATTTTGACGGAAATCTGACCCGTGCCCATCTGCGTCAGCACCACCCATACAACACCTATACTGTCTACGGGCTTCCCCCCGGACCCATTGCGAGCCCTGGGCAGGCGGCATTACACGCCGCAGCGTATCCGGCTGATGACGATGCACTCTACTTTGTCGCCACTAAAGAAGGCGGGCATCATTTTTCCCGAACCCTGCGCGAACACAATAATGCTGTACGCCGCTATCAACTGGGCAGATAGTTGCATTGATCGCGGCTGGAAGCATCATGCAATCTTGTTACGTTTTTTGAATGTTTCCAGCCATTGTTGCAGCTGGGCTTCCTCATGCTCCATGGCAAAGGAATTGATAAGCCCCCGGTTAATGGCCACGGCCACCGCGCGGTTGCGCGGGTTGAACGCATCCCCCACCTTTTCCGACTGAAACTGCTCCTGATCGATACACAGTTTATTGTACAACGAGTTAAGACGGCTCTGTACCCCCCGCCGCGACAGATAACGGCGCTGGGCGATGAGGTTATCCGTCAGACCCAGGGATATATCGATGAGTGCTTCAAACTCGATATCGGAGAGGCCGGTCTGGGTATGACCGCTGCGCCCCTGTACTTTGCGTACTTCGGGGTCGATCCAGCACTGCTCATCCAGGAGAACCGTGGTAACTGCGGCGGCGATGCGTTCGGCGGTATTGGATTTGAGGATGTATCCGTAAACGGTCTCCGGGGGTACGATTTTAAGCAGGGCGCGGATGTACATCTCATCCTTGAACTGGCTCCAGAATACAATGCGCGCCTGGGGCTTCTCTTTCCACAGGGTTTTCGCAAAGTCGATACCATTGAGCCCCGGCATCTGGATATCACTCACTACGAGCGGATTTTCCATCTTCTGCGCCAGTTGCAGAGCGGCATCGCCATCGGCAGCGCGCACAATATCAAACTCCGCTTCAGAAGAATTGTGCAGGAGTTGTTCGAGAAATTCATAATCTCTGGGGTTGTCTTCTGCAATGATTACCCGAATTTTTTCCATGGGCAGCTCCTTTAAACAAACCTGAAAATCAGGTGTTATGGGTAAGTTCTTATCCCTGGTTCAGGGGCATAATTAACTCGAAGCAGGTTCCGGAAGAAAAGCGCGACGGTTTCCACTTGTATTGTGCCCCGATGATGCGCGCGCGTTCCTGGATGTTGTGCAGACCTCTCCCGTTGGAGTCAGGCCGCGCTTCAAATCCTTTGCCGTTGTCCTCCACGGTCAGAATCAGTTCGGTGTCGGTGCAGTCAAAGGTAAGCTCAAGGCGCGTCGCATCGGCATGTTTGTATACGTTATGTACTGCCTCGGAAGCGATACGGTACAGCTGTAACTGAGTCTGCTTGGGCAGATCGAGTTCCTCGGCCGCAGCGGAGGCGAAAAAGTTGGTTTCGATACTGCTGTTGTTTTCGTGGCTCTCCAGGTGTGCTTCCAGCGCCGCAGTGAGACCGAGTACATCGAGCGTCTGTGGATGCAGGTCATCCATAACCTCACGCAGATTGTTGATGGCTGCCTGAAGACGGTGCTCCAGGTTTTCAAACGCATCACGGCATTCGCTCTCCTCTTTAATCTCCTGGATACTGCGCAATACGTTGGAGAGATCCGCCAGGGTCTGGTCATGCAGATCGCGGGCAATGCGTCCGCGCTCATCTTCCGCCCCCTGCAGAAGCTTCTCCGCCCCCACAACCCGGATAAGCTTATCCGCCATGGTGTTGAGGGAGACCGTCAGGTCGTCGAGTTCATCACTGATGGTCTCGGGAGTGTCGGTCTGGGAGCTCTCCCCGCGCAAGAGGTTGTTGGCACCGTTGGAGATTACCTGGATGCGGCGCAGAATCCGGCGTGAGAAAAACCAGGAAAGAAAAATTCCGATGATAATGGCGGCACTCATCACCACTAGTGACACCAGGGTGGTGCGTGCCACCAACTCATCCATGCTCTGGTTGCGCAGGCTCTTGAGCTTTCCGCGCTGACTCCGCGCTTTTTCTATGAGGTGCACCAGTTGAGGGCGCAGAATATCAAGGGTGGCGAGAAAGCGCTCCGTGTCAATCCCCTCTTCGGGGTTGAGCTTCACTATAATCGACTCCAGACTCTGCAGGCGTTCCTGACCGATATCCAGATAAGAACCTGCGCGTTCCAGTGCATCGGAAAGGTGGGTGTAGAGCATATCCATCTCTTCGAGGCGATTGGTGTCGATACCGATGGAGTGGCGCATGGAGAGCGTGAGTCCCTGGATCCGCTTTGCTGACAGGTCTGCCTCTGCGAGAGCGATAAACGCCTTTCCCAGATCGCTGGCCTGACGTCTTTTCACCGAGAGGTCCCAGTAGGTGTACTGTAGAAATGCGAGCAGCATCACGGCAATGAAAAGAACCGTGGCCGGAGCCATAAATACCTGATGTTTTAATTTTATACGCATGCATGAAAAATTACCATACCACTGCATGCAGCGCACTGTGTAAACACACAGATGTGTAGTGCGCTACAGGCTATCCGGCTATTTGTCGGGCGCAATCCCCACGAAAAACAGGCTTTCTCCCCGCTGTACCAACAGGCGGATACTCTTATGCGCGAACCCCTCATCCTGGCGCACGGCATGCAACAGTTCAAAGGTGTTGTTTACCGGGATCTGATTGTATTCCAGAATCACATCACCGGCGGTGAGGCTGGTCTCCGCCGCCGGTGATTCGGGGACAATGGAGGTGATAACCGCACCGTGATCCGCAAGGATGCCGTATTGCTTGCGCAGAGGGAGAGTGATGTTTTCCAGGGTGAGCCCAAGTGATGCTGGAGCCCCGGTTTGTTCCTGGGGATTATCGGGGGCGGGTTGAGGAGGTGCCGGCCCAGCATGCGCAATAATTTCTACCCTGGTCTGCCATTTTTCCCCCTGGCGCAGAACGGTGAGGGTCGCACTTTTCCCCAGAGGAACCTGTGCCACCAGGCGCGAGAGGTCGTTGATCTGTTTAACTGTCTGATCGTTGAATTTAAGGATGATGTCGCCGTGCTCCAATCCGGCCTTTGCTGCCGGTGAGGGGGAGTGCACCGCAGAAACCAGTGCCCCATGCGTATTCTTGAGCCCGAACGATTCAGCCAGGGCAGGAGTTATGCTCTGGATAGTAAGGCCGAGCCAGCCCCGGGTTACATGGCCATTGTGGCGCAACTGGGGCAGGATGGCAGTGACCGCATTGATGGGTGTGGCGAAGCCGATCCCGTGTCCACGCGGTACAATTGCGGTATTTATCCCTACGACTTCAGCGTCGGTGTTGAAGAGAGGTCCGCCGGAGTTTCCGGGATTTATGGATGCATCGGTCTGGATGAAATTGTCGTAGGGGCCGGCACCGATGACCCGCCCTTTAGCGGAGACAATGCCGGCGGTTACGGTTTGTTCGAGGCCGAACGGGTTGCCGATGGCGAGAACCCATTCCCCCACTTCGAGTTTGCTGCTATCACCGATGGATACTGTAGGCAGTTGCGCGGCGGGCTCAAACTTGAGCAGGGCAATGTCGAGCTTCTGATCTGTGCCCACTATAGTGGCAGGATAGGTCTGCCCGTCGGCGGTTTTTACCGTTACTTTGCGCGCATCATCCACCACGTGTTTATTCGTCAGGACATACCCGTCCTCGGAGATGATGAAGCCGGAGCCGAGGTAATGGTGTGCGGCTGATTCTTCGCTGTGGGAGGGAAGAAGATGGCTGAGGAAGTCGTCGAGCAGCGAGGCTGTCTCACTCTTAACGGCGGCGTTGGCCTGATTGCGTGAAGTGCTTATGTTGACTACCGCAGGTTTGAGTTCTTTGCTCAGACGTACAAAATCGGCCCCGGCACTGATGCCCGCACTGGGGATGGACAGAAAGATTACACTCAAGGCAACACAAAAAGAGAAAAACCGCATGGGATATCCTTACCGAAACTGTTGAAGGTGTGGTTACAGGCTTTGCTGAGTCGCGTTGCAGATGTAACAGACTTTTGCTGCGCGAGCAATCTTTCAGCGGGTGCAGTAGAGAGATCCAGATTGGTGTGGAGGTATGTACTTATTATACGAATTCAGGCCATTGGCAGCGTGACGGTAAAGGTGCTCCCGCTATTGACTTCGGAAGCAACCTCCATGGTACCGTGATGCGCGTCAACCACCCATTTCACAATCGCAAGGCCGAGACCGGTGCCGCCGTCGGTACGGTTGCGTGCCGCATCTGTGCGGTAGAAGCGTTCGAAAATGTGCCCAATATGTTCGGGTTCAATGCCGATGCCGGTGTCGCAGATTGATACAATGGCGTTGGCCGCATTGCACTTAAGTTTGATGTGCACATGCCCGTGCTCTGGGGTGTAGCGCAGTGCATTGCTTATCAGATTCCAGAACATCTGGCGCAGGCGCAGATCATCTCC